>JADGHP010000053.1 GCA_019683855.1 Thermoleophilia bacterium | reverse complement strand
GGAGAGGCCGCACTAGGAGCGGGCCGTCTGCGCGAGGACGGTGCCGCAGAGGACGACGGCGGCGCCCGCGATCTGCACCGGCGAGAGCGACTCCTCGAGCCACAGCCACGCCACCGTGGTCGCGACCACCGGCTCGAGCATCGCGACGATGCCCGCCCGCGTGGCCGTCACGTGCCGGAGCGCGCCGACGATGAGCGAGAACGGCGCGATCGTCCCGAGCACGACCACCCAGCAGACGAGCGCCCAGACCGGCAGATGCCACGCGGCCAGCTGTCCCTGGAGCGGCACGGTGCGCGCGACCGCGGCGCCCGGGAAGCTCCACCACGGCTGCACCACCGTCCAGAACGCCGTCGCGAACAGGAAGCCCCACGCGAGCAGCGAGATCGAGTCGCGCTTGGCGACCTCCCGCTCGGCGAGCAGGAGGTAGGCGGCGTACACGACCGCGGAGACGAGCGCGAACGCGACGCCGAGCCCGTCGATCCCGGAGCCGCGCCAGAGCTGCACCATCAGCACGAGGCCGGCGAGCGAGAGGGCGAGCGCCGCCCAGACGCGGCGCCGCACGCGCTCGTGCCCGAACGTCCGCGCCCAGATGGCGACGAGCAGCGGGCCGAGGTACTGGATGAGGAGCGCGATCCCGATCGCGAGCCGGTGGATGGCGAGGAAGTAGAAGAGCTGTACCCACGCGACGCCGACGACGCCGAAGAGGAGCAGCCGCCGCCACTCGCGCGGACGCAGGCGCAGCGAGCTCGGGTTGCGCAGCGCGGCGAGCAGCGCGAGCCCGACCCAGGCGCCGGCGCAGCGCGCCTCGGTCAGCCGCAGCGAGCTGAGCCCGGAGCTGAGCGCCACCTTGGAGACGGCTCCGTTGACACCGAACAGCGTCGCGGCGGCGAGCACCATCGCGTAGCCGACCGACGGCCGGCGCACCCGCGGCTCCTCCGCCGCCACAACCCCTGCTGCCGCTGCCACGCCGCGAACCTATCGCAACCCGACGCGGCGGGGCCCAAGGTCGGGACGGGTGGATTCGAACCACCGGCCTTCGCCACCCAAAGGCGACGCTCTGACCAGGCTGAGCTACGTCCCGACGACGGCAGTGTAGGCGCCCGCGGGCGCCCGCATCGCCGCAGCCACCGCCTCGGCCACCTTGCGCGCCGCGATGCTGCCCTCGCGCAGCTGGCCGCCGAGCGTCGGCACGAAGCCGACGAACCAGAGGCCGGGCAGCGCCGGCTCGCCGTCGGTGCGCAGCGGCAGCCCGCGCGGGCCGAGCACGCCGAGGTGCCCGACGAGCGGCTCGAGCCCGGCGTGGAAGCCGGTGGCCGCGATCACCGCGTCCGGCGCGAGACGCGAGCCGTCGGCGAGCAGCACCTCGTCGCCGTCGAACGCCTCGACCGCCGCCACCACCTCGACGAGGCGGCGCCGGATCGCCTCGACGATGCCGACGTCGAGGATCGGGACGGTGCCGGTCGCGAGGAACGCGCTCCGCAGCCCGAGCTCCGGCCGCGGCAGCCCGTAGGGGGCGAGGTCGGGAATCGCCAGGCGCCGGATCGCCTTCGAGACCGGGTCGACCCAGTCCGCCGGCAGCGTGCGCAGCGCCATTCCGATCACCTGAGCCGGTATGCCGGCGGTCGCGCGGCGCACGATCTGCGGCGGAGTGCGCACCGACAGCCGCGTCCGCGAGGCGCCGCCCTCGGCGACGTCCGTCGCGATCTCGGCGCCCGAGTTGCCCCCGCCGACGACGAGGACGTCGCGTCCCCGGTACGGCTCGGCGTTCCTGTAGGACGACGAGTGGACGAGCTCCCCGGTGAAGCCGTCGCGCCCGGGCCAGTCCGGGATCCGCGGCGCGGCGTTGTAGCCGGTCGCGACGATCGCCGTCTCCGCCCGCAGCGCCCCGTCGGCGGTGTGCAGGAGCCACGCCTCGCCGTCCGGGTCGATCCGCTCGACGCGCACGCCGGTGCGGACGTCCAGCCGCTCCGCCTGCGCGTACTCGCGGAAGTAGGCGATGAGGTCGTCGCGGCTCACCCAGCGCCCGTAGCGGCGCGGGATCCGCCGGCCCGGGAGGCCGGAGAGGAGGCGCGGCGTGTGCAGCCGGAGCCGGTCGTAGCGGCTTCGCCAGGCCGCGCCGGGCTCCGGGCCCGCCTCGAGGAGAAGCGGCTCGAAACCCGCGCGCCGAAGCAGCGCCGCCGTCGCGAGACCGGCCGAGCCGGCGCCGACGATCACGATCTCGTGCGTCTCCACGAGGCGTTCGTATCACGTCGCCGCACCCGGATCGAGGGATCGCGCGTTGCAGCCTCGTGAGCTCGCGCGCGCAGCGGGAGCGGGAGGCGGCCGCCGCGGCGCGGCTCCAGTCCGGCCGTCCGGAGCCGGACGAGGCGCCGCTCGAGGACGAAGCCCCGCAGCCGCGGCCGGAGCGCGGCGAGCCGCGGCTCCGGAACCCCGGGCTCGGCGACCTCTCGTGGCGCGACCGGCGGGCGATCCTCGTGCGCGCGGTGAAGTCGTTCCGCGCCGGCAACGGCACGCTGATCGCCTCCGCGCTCGCGTACGCCACCTTCTTCGCCATCCCGTCGGTGCTGCTCGTCGCGGTCGGCGTCTTCTCCCTGCTCGCGGGGCCGGGGACGATCGAGTCGCTGATGAGCCATCTCCGGCACGTGATGCCCGCGGAGGCGACGAGCCTGCTCGGGGGCAGCCTGCGCCGGCTCGCCGCCCGCCCGTCCACGGGCGTGGCGATGACCGCGGTCGGCTTCGCGCTCGCCCTCTGGTCGACGACCGGGGCGATGACCTCGTACATGACGGCCGTGAATCTCGCGTACGGGAGCACCGACCGCCGCGGCTTCCTGCGCAGGCGACTCGTCGCGGTCGAGATGGTCGCGGTGATCGGCGTCGCGTTCGTGCTCGTCGCCGTGCTGCTCGTCTTCGGGCCGCCGCTGGAGCGCCTCGTCGCCGCGCACGCGGGAGGCGCCGGGTCGCTCGTCGGCTGGGTCTGGTGGACCGCGCAGTGGCCGATCCTCGTGCTCGGCCTGCTCGCCGCGTTCGCGACGCTGCTCCGCCTCGGGCCCGACGTCGAGCGGCCGCGCTGGCGCCTCGTCACGCCGGGAGCAGTCGTGGCGCTCGTCGGCTGGCTCGCCGCCTCGGCGGGGTTCGCGGTCTACACGAGCA
This sequence comes from Thermoleophilia bacterium, assembly GCA_019683855.1. GTDB lineage: Bacteria > Actinomycetota > Thermoleophilia > Gaiellales > Gaiellaceae > Palsa-739. The sequence continues at coordinate 6,978 of JADGHP010000053.1, read as the reverse complement.
TGTTCGGCTCGTACGACAAGACCTGGGGGTCGCTCGCCGCGGTGCTCGTGCTGCTCACCTGGCTCTGGCTCGCCGCGATCGCGCTCCTTCTCGGCGCCGCGGTCGACGCCGAGGCGGAGCGGAGCCGCGAGCCGCGCGCCGGGGCGCCGGCCGAGCGCGAGCTCGAACGCAGCCGAGCGCCTGAGGCGCTCAGCCCGCCTGCCGTGCGCTCCGCGGCCGACGCGCGGGCGACGCTCCGGAAGCGCTCCCCGCCGCGGGGGTGAGCTGCCCTGCCGCCTGCTCCTCCTGCAGGAAGCGCAGCAGGTAGAGGGCGAACGCGCCGAAGAAGACCACCGCCTCCTCGGCCGCCATCGTCACGCCCGCGATCTGCTGGTCGGCGAGCGGGGCGGGCCCCCAGGTGCGGGGCGCGTGCGCGTAGAAGGAGTAGATGGCGCGCGGGATGAGCGCGAGCAGGAGCCCGAGCGGGGAGGCGAGCACGAAGGCGGCGAAGAGGTACGCGGCCTTCGCGCCGGCCGATCGCGAGCCGTGGATCACCGGCCACCAGAGGCAGATGCCGGCGGCGAGGTAGGTGAGGTGCTCGAGGTGGAGCAGCGAGTGCGGGTGGCGCAGCGCGAGGTCGTACAGCCACGGCAGGTGCCAGGCGTAGTACGTCCCGAGCCAGAGCGGGAGCGCGACGAGCGGCCGGAAGAGCGGGAAGCGCTCGGCGCGGACGGCGAGCGCCCCCGGGAGCGCGAGCAAAAGCAGCGCCGGCGCCCATTCGGCGAGCAGGACGTTCTGGAGCAGGTGCGCCCAGAGGAAGGTGCGGTTGGCGAGCGGCTCGAGCTCGGTCGCGAACGCCGCCGCGACGAGCGCGACCGCGAGCCCGCCCGCGAGCGCCCGCGCGCCCGAGACGCGCCCTCCGCGCCCGGCGAGCACGAGCCCGAGCGCGAGCGCGGGCGCGAGCACGACCGCCTCCGCCGAGGGGTGCATGTCGCTAACCTAGCCACCGCCAGGCGGGTGTAGCTCAGTGGTAGAGCCCCAGCCTTCCAAGCTGGTTACGCGGGTTCGATTCCCGCCACCCGCTTCTCGTCGGTCGGCGGCGAGGTCGGGCGCCTCGACGAAGCCGCCCGGGGCGGCGGCGAGGCTACTGGGGCGGCCCGCTCGCCGGCGTGATCTGGCCGCTGCGGGCGGCGCCGCTCGAGTCCGTCCACTGGATCGAGACGGTGGTGCCGGGCCTGAGGGAGAGCACGGTGCGCGTCAGGTCGTTGCTGGAGCGGATCGCGACGTTGTTCAGCGACGTGATCATGTCGCCCGGGACGAGACCCGCCGCCTCGGCGGCGGATCCCGGAACGACCCGCGCGATCTGCACGCGGCCGAGCACGTCCTGGACGACGACCCCGAGGAACGCCGTGGGGCCGATGTGGACCGTCTCCGAGGCGATGCCGGCCTCGATCTGCCTGAGGATGGCGCGCGCTCGGTTGATCGGGATCGCGTAGGCGAGGCTGCCGCCGTTCTGGAAGCTGAACCCTCGGGAGCCGGCGGTGATCATCCCGATCGCTCTCCCGCGCGCGTTGAGCAGCGGGCCGCCCGAGTCGCCTGGCTCGACGGCGGCATTCGTCTCGATCAGGTTCGTCAGCGTCTCGGTGCCGCCCTGGTCGTCGCGGGCGACGATCTGCCGGTGGAGGCCCGTCACCGTGCCCACCGCGACCTTGGGCGCGCCGCCGCTGCCGCCGGCGTTGCCGCGCACCACGACCCGCTGCCCGATTCGGACGCTCGACGAGTCGCCGAGCGCGATCGGCCGCAGGTTGGAGGCTCCCTGCAGCCGGAGCACCGCGACGTCCTCGGAGACGGAGTAGCCGACCACCGAGGCGCCGTAGCTGCGGCCGGTCGTCACGTCGACCACGCGGAGCGCCGTCGCTCCGCGGATCACGTGGTTGTTCGTCAGCACCTCGCCCGAGCGGCTCACGATCATCCCCGTCCCCGCTGCGGCGCCGTTCTGGAAGCCGAGCGTCGTGAAGATGTCGACGATCCCGACGTTCGGGTTCGGCGGCTTCGCCGGACGGGCCGCCGATGCGGGCGTGACGGCGGCGACGAGCACGAGCGCGGCGAGCGCGAGGAGGCGGAGGTGCCGAGCTGCGCGGATCATGCGGCTAGGAGAGCAGGCGCCGATGAGACGCGGATAAGAGGCAAGCGTGTCCTGCCACACGGGCACGGTGCAACCGTAGCCCGCCCCTGTCCGTGCCGGTCGGGAGATGGTCGTGGACGGGTTCTTCGCGCACGAAGAGCCTGGACGGAGGCCCGTTCTGGCGGCGGGTCCAGCGCTTCTACCGCTCGGGCGGCTGGCGCGTGTGGGCGGTGGGCGAGAACCTGCTCTGGTCGTCGCGGACGCTGAGCGCCCCGCGGGCGTTGCGGCTGTGGGAGGGGAGCCCGCGACGGACGTGCCCGGCGCCTTCCGCGGGTTCGACGTCACGATCGTGACCGCCGACTTCGGCGTCCGTCGCTAGCGTCTCGCGCTCTCAGCTCGTCGATCCGCGCCGCGCACGAGGCGCAACCTCGAAACTTCGGAGCCACCATGGATCGCCTTACGCCTCTCCTGCCCGGCCACAGCGGGGGTCGAGCGGGCGCCCCTTCCTCCCCAGGCCGATCCGGGGTCCAACACGAGCTGTCGAGGAGCGCATCGTCCGCCCGATGGCGCGTAAGGAAGTCATCGAGTACGCGCACGGAGAGGCCGATCGTCTCGCGGCTACGCGGCAGCTTCCGACGCGAGCTGAAGACGACGCCGTAGTGGGTGAGGCCCTCGTCCGCCGCCCACCGAACCAGCCGATTGAAGTCGCTCCAGTTCTCGGTCACGATCGCTCGACGCTCCGCCGCCATGAGCCGGAAAAGCTGCTCGTCGCGCAGCCCTTCGAGCTCAGGGCGCTCCTTCACCGAGACGACGTCGTGTCCACGAGCGCGGAGCCCCTCGGCGATCTCCTTCGAGTAGAGCTCGTCGAGCAGGAGCCTCACGAAGCGAGGAGCTCCTGCTCAGCGCGCCAGAGCTTCTCCGCTCGCGCCGCCGCCTCGATCTCACGGGCGGCGACCTGCTCCACCTCCTCTCTGTGCGCGGCCGCATAGCGGACGGCCGCGCGCACGCGCTCGACCGGCAGACCGAGGTACTGCGCCGCCTGCTCGACCGAGTTCCCGTGGTTGCGAACCGTCTCGAGCACCTGCCAGACGTCAAGCCGCGTCCCGAGGAGCATCGCTCGCCGGCCGAGAGCACCGTCACGGAAGCCGATCTCGGGGAACTCGTCCTGGGCGACGCCCTCGATCAGGTAGCGCTCCGCGAGCTCGCTCCGGGAGAGGCCGCGACGCCTCGCCGCCCGCTCGAGCTCGGCCGCCGTCGCCTCGGCGACGCGCAGCGACATGTGCCGTCTCTTGCCTTGCCGCGCCAGCGTGGTTCTCTGTAACACAAAGTAACACTTGTGATCACAACCTCCGCGGGGTACGGGTGCGACGCATCCCCGCGGCGGGTCGGGGTGATAGCTGACCACCGCGTCGTCCTCGCGGAGTGCGTTCAGCGGTGCCGAAGCACGCGAGCGGCTCGCAGCAGCGATCCGCAGGGGAGTCGGTCACGGGCTCCACGCCTCGGCCTCGATGAGCTCGAGGCCCGGGATTCCTTCGAAGTGTCGTCGATTGTTGGTCGCAAGCGGGATGCCGTGGCGGAGCGCGGTGGACGCGATCCAGGCGTCGAACTCCTCCATCCTCCGTCCCCCCGACTCCCGGTCGGCGAGGAGCTCACCGCAGACGCGAGCGAGCGCCGCGTCGTACGCGATGACGAGGTAGCGCTGGAGGTCGGCCTCCATCTGCCGGATCCGCTCATGGCTCCAACCTCGTTTTCTCGCGCCTTTGTAGAGCTCCGCGACCGTGGCGAACGACAGGCACAGGCGCTCACCCTCGATCGCTCGGCGAAACGGCTCGCCACGAGGATCGCCACGCGAGATGTACGAATAGACGCTCGTGTCGAGGAGGACGTGACCGGTCACGCCGGCCCAGCTCAGTGGCGCGACTCGATCGCCGCCAGGAACTCGTCCACGGATTCGTCCTTGGGCCAGAAGTCGGCGGCGAGATCCTCGAGGCGCTCGACGGGCTCGACGCCCTGTTCCTCAGCCAGCTCCTCGAGCGTCGCAAGCTCCCAGAACGAGTGCCCGGGCTCCGCATCCTCGAGCGACTCGAGCTCGAGCACGCGGATTCGACCCTGATCGTCGAACGCGGCTCGCCCCCGCGCTCGAACGTAGCGACGAAGGAGACGCGCAACCGTGCGCTCCAGATCCGGGCTGAACGTGCAGCGGATCGGCGGGTCGAGCGGGCGATGAATGCGCGCCTCCTCGCGACTGGCTGCAAAGTCGGCCATAAGCAGCCGCCCTTCGACCTCCACGTGCTCCCGCACCTCCTCTACCGGAGGCCGCCGCTCCAGAACGGTCTCGCGCGTGAAGACCGCTCGTCGCTCCCGAGCGGTGCCCGGCCGGCCAACGTCGATCTCGTCGATGCCTCGTCGGAGCACTCTCGTGAAGGGGGCGAGAGCCTGCACCACCCTTTCGTCCCAGGGCCTCGGCGGCGCGTCGCCCGCGGCAAGCGAGATCAGCCCAGCCTCGAATGCGTCGAGCGCCTCGCGGCCGACGTCGAGGTCCTCGAACGGGCGGCTCTGCGCCGCGAGCTGGAACTCGAGCAACGTGCTTCCCGCTCGCAGGCCGGCGACCTCGAGTCGTGTCAGCTCGCCGATGTCGCGCGCCGTCCCTACGCGTGCCAGGGTCTCCTCACCGCGCAGCCCATAGGCAAGACGCGTGACCGCAGCTTGGACCGCGCGGGCGACGTCGACGAGCACGTCGACCCGCACGCGGCCGCCTTCCGCCGCTGGGCCGACGAGACGTACCTCGAGCCTCGAAGTGTCGTTCGCCGTGGTGGCTCACCTCCCGACGGGATGGTGGCACAAGTTCGTTCGCCGGAACAATCGTCCTCTCTGGACAGCATGTTCAACCTCACGGAGCGCGGAAGCGAGCGGGTACCACGACTCTCGCTATTGGCCAGGCCGCCATCACGTCCAGTTCCGCCAACGCGCTACCCGATACGGACCTCTTCCTTCAGAATCCGACTGGTCAGCGCCAGGAGGAAGTTCTCCATCGCTCGCGGAACCCAAGTCGTGAACAGGAAGAACCACTTCGTCCCGGTGAGCTTCGCGACTTGCTCCGGGCGGTAGCGAACCATGTTAGACAGGTGATGCATCACGACAAACGTCACCGCTTCCTGCGAGAGCAGTTGATCTCGCTCACTAATGACGACGAGGTGGCGAGCTCCGGTCGCGCCTCGGTTCGAGTGGATCAAAGCCTTCTCGAACGTTCCTTGCAGAGATGGGAACTTCGTGAGTACGCGTTTCCCGCCGTACAGCCACGAGTTGATCGACTCGTACGAGGCCGTCGGACAATCCGTCTGAACATGGCGGAACTGTGCTCCGAAGTGCTTCGCCTTGCTCGGCAGTGAGGCAGGACCGAGGGCGCGGCGGCGGAGCTCGCTGCGGTCGACTTCAACCCGAAGCCAGACCTGGCTCTTGTCCGACCAGACTTCGACACTCGCCAGTGGTACCACTCTAGGTGGTTCCATGACCGCGTCCTCGTAAATGTCCGCCGTCTCCACAAGATAAGGTGCGAGCTTCTGAATCGTTAGCAGTTGCTCTTTCGGATAGCAGAAGCAGGCTCCCGTTCTGGATGCCAGCTCACGGAACACTCCATGCGCGGTAACGCGCGCCCGTTCGTGTGTGAACCAGTAACGTTGCTTTTCCTCGAAAGCATCCCTAAGACCGTGCATCAGCCGAGCACCGGTACTCGAGGGATCGGCACACGTGATGAATGCCTTCGTCAGGTTCAGAACGAAGTAGTAGGCAACAAGCGGCTTCGACTCTGCCGGCATCGTTTCCGCAGAGAGATAGAACGCTTCCGCCTGCGACACGAATGCTGAGAAGCGGCGCCAAGCAGCCCTGTCGAAGCTCTTTCCCCAGAGAGCGCGAAGGCGGGCCAGACCGACTTCCTCAACCAGCAACGGCCGCAGGGGAGACCAGAGCTCGTACTGAGTTACTCGGGACCCCAAGGAGCGCTCGTGTGGCCCTACGCCGGCAATCACCCATCGACCAGCGTTCTGAGCGGGTGCACCGGATCGGGCGGTCGGTGGTCGAGCCATGTCAGGTCGCGCTCGCCTGCACGCTGGCTATCCGCGATAGGTCGACGACGCAGGGACCGGCGGGCCAGGAATCGAAGCGAGCTTGGTGTGCGGGCGACCGATGATGATGGCTTCGGCTACCGCGTCGTCGAACTCGAAGGCTACGCGCGTCGCGCAGTCCTCGCATGCGCCACTCGTCGCGGCCCGAACGACCGAAGGCGCGTTTGGCGAGGCGTCCGTCGGACCAGGCGCTCACGGCCTCGCCTCCGTGTCGGTCCTGATCGGTGTGGCGCGGCGCTCCACGTGCGCCGCCGTGATCACGCGAATCGCGATCTCGCCGGAGCGGTTCGGCTCGTAGAGCAACGTGATGGTCGCCCCGGCGAGGGCGTGCTCGTCGCAGAGGTAGGCCTCCGCGTCCGGCGACCAGAGCGCCGCCGTCTTGGCCTTTCCGGGCCGGTCGTGGTGCCAGACGCGGCAGCGCACCCCGAGCCTTGTTCCTCCCCTCGCTCGCGCAGCCGGGCACGACGCATGAGTGCGTGTAGGTCTCCGCGCGATGAGCCGCTGCCGCCTGCTTGCGCCGCGTCGCCATTCCTATGAGCCTCCTCCCATCGCAGCGGCTCGCGTGGCCGCCCGCTGGTTCCGGGTCTCGAGCGTCGTCACCGGCGCCTCGACCGCCCGCCTGACGTGTCTGTCAATTGTCGTGGGCGGGTCGGACGGCTTCAAGCTGCCCGGCTCGACCACCCGCCGAGCCAGCTCGTTGTCGGCGCTCCAGAAGTCGTCTACGGCGGCAACGACGACCTGGAAGCCGATCCG
>JADGHP010000052.1 GCA_019683855.1 Thermoleophilia bacterium | reverse complement strand
AGCGACCGGCCTCGCTTCCGCGAGGCCGGTCCAGAGTTTCGCCGAGCCGGTGACGCTTTCGTCCGCCCCGTCCGACCGGCCTTCCGCCTCGGGGTTGCCCCCTCCTCGTACGACCGCTCGGTCGAAGCCTCGCCCTACTCGCGCTCCGTGCTCGGCGCACGAACGACGCTACGCCATCGCCGGCGCCGGGATCAAGAGGCGCGGCGACGATTTTCCCGCAATTTGCGAACATCAGTCGCGGCGGGCGACCCAGATCGTGTCCTCGCCGCCGCTGTAGGGACTCCGGTCGAACCAGCCGTAGCACCCCTCGACGACGAACCCGGCCTCGACGAGCAGCGCGTGCCAGCGCTCCGGCTCGAGCCACCACAGCGTCATGCGCGACGCGCCCTGGGGGCCCCGCACCGACAGCGTCAACCTGCGTGCCTCGAGATCCCAGTCGGCGCGCTCGAAGATACCCGGCTCGCGCTCCAGCCAGCGGCCGTCCGTCTCCTCGACATCCTCCCGCGAGGGTGCGAACACGTCGAAGACGAGCCGCCCGCCCGGTCGGAGCAGCTCCCGCGCCGCCCGCAGCGCCTGCAGCCGCTGCGCGTCGTCCCGAAGGTGGAGGTAGGCGCGGAACGGGCAGGTGACGAGCAGGACGCGCTCGTCCACGGGCGGCCGGCGCAGGTCGCCGAGCCGCAGGTCGAGAAGGGACTCGACGCCGGCTTCGCGGGCCCGCTGCGCGCACACCTCGAGCATGCGGCGGGAGGAGTCGACGCCGATCACGTGCACGCCGGCGAGCGCGGTGGGGATCGCGATCCGCCCCGTGCCGACGCCGAGCTCGACCACGAGCCCGCCCGCGGGCGCCCCAGGCGCCCGGTTTCCCGGCCGGGCCTCGTCGGCTTGGCCGGCGACGCTGCCAGCCACCGCGGCGAGCGCCTCCTCGACGTAGAAGGAGACGTCCTCGACGACGCTCGCGCTCCACGGGTCGTAGAGGCGAGCGATCGGGTCGTACGCGGACATGCGGGTATAGTGCGGCGCATGTCGGCTCGCGCGCACCGCTTTCCAGCGCCCCGGCTCGCTGCCGGGGCGGCGCTGCGCTAGCGGGCCTCCTCCGCAGTTCGAGCCGGGGCGTCGCCGTCCCCGACACCACGTCCCCGCAAGGAGGAGATCGTTGACGGACAGCTCGGATACAGTCGCCGCCGTGGATCCGCAGGCGCTCCAAGAGGAGGCGCTCGCCGCGATCGCGGCCGCCTCGTCCCTCGACGAGCTCGACGAGGCGCGCGTCCGCTACCTCGGACGCCGCAGCGCGCTCAAGCTCGCCCTGCGCGAGGTGCGCGACCGCGAGACCGGGATGGCGCTGAACGCGGCGCGGGAGGCGATCGAGCAGGCGGTCGCGACCCGGCAGCACGAGCTGGAGCGCGCCGAGCTCGACCGGGCGATCGCCGAAGAGCGGGTCGACGTGACGCTTCCCGGCACGCCGCACCCGCGCGGCCGCCTCCACCTCGTCACGCAGGTGCGGCGCGAGGTGGAGGACATCTTCCTGGGCATGGGCTACGAGGTCGTGGACGGGCGCGAGGTGGAGACGACCCGCTACCTGTTCGATGCGCTCAACATGCCGCCGAACCACCCGACGCGCTCGCCGCTGCACACCTTCTACGTCGGGGAGGACACGGTGCTGCGCAGCGAGACCTCGCCCTCGCAGATCCACACGATGGAGGCGAAGCCGCCGCCCGTGTACATGGTCTCGCTCGGCCGCTGCTACCGGCGCGACACCGCGGACGCGACGCACTACCCGATCTTCCACCAGGTCGAGGGGCTCGCCGTCGACCGGGGCATCACGCTCGCCGACCTGAAGGGGACGCTGCGCGCGCTGCTGCGGCAGCTCTTCGGCGCCGAGCGGGAGGCGAGGTTCGTCACGCACTTCTTCCCGTTCACCGAGCCGTCGGTGGAGGTGCTCGTCTCGTGTTTCCAGTGCGACGGCGACGGCTGCCCGATGTGCCGCCACTCGGGCTGGATCGAGATCGGCGGCTCCGGCATGGTCGACCCGAACGTGCTCCGCTTCGTCGGCTACGACCCGGAGGAGGTGTCCGGCTTCGCGTTCGGCTGGGGGCTCGAGCGGATCGCGATCCTCCGCCACGGGCTGCCCGACATCCGCGACCTCTGGGCGAACGACCTCCGCTTCCTGAGGCAGTTCTGATGCAGGTGCTCTGATGGCGATGCGCGTCCCGATGAGCTGGCTGCGCGAGTACGCGGACCCGCCCGCGACGACCTCCGAGATCGCGGAGCGCCTGTCCGTCGCGACGTGCGAGGTGGAGCGCGTCGTGCGCCGCGGCGTCCCCGACGCGGACGGGAATCTCGGCCTCTTCCGGGTTGGGCGGGTGCTCTCCGCCGAGAAGCACCCGAACGCCGACCGCCTCCAGCTCTGCGTCGTCGACGTGGGCGAGCGCGAGCCGTACCAGATCGTCTGCGGCGCCTGGAACTTCGGCGCGGGCGCCACGGTCGCGGTCGCGCTGCCCGGGGCGAGGCTGCCGAACGGGCTCACGCTCGAGAGGCGCGAGCTGCGCGGCGAGCGCTCCGAGGGGATGATCCTGGCCGAGGACGAGGTCGACCTCGGCACCGATCACAGCGGCATCATGCTGCTCCCGGACGGCCTCGAGGTCGGGACCCCGCTCGCCGACGTCCTGCCGATCGTCGACGAGGTGCTCGAGGTCGAGACCACGGGCAACCGGCCCGACCTGCTCTCGGTGTACGGGCTCGCCCGCGAGGTGGCGGCCCTCTACGACGTGCCGCTCGCCCCGTGGCCCGGGGTCGAGCCGGAGCGCGCGGGCGACGAGCCCGTCGACGTGCGGGTGGAGGACGAGGAGGGGTGCCCGCGCTACGTCGGGCGGCTCTTCCGCGACGTCGCGGTCGCGCCCTCGCCGCCGTGGCTGCGCGCGCGCGTCTTCGCCGCGGGGATGCGGCCGATCTCGAACGTCGTCGACGTCACGAACTACGTCATGCTCGCGCTCGGCAGCCCGCTGCACGCGTTCGACTTCGAGACGCTCAGGGGCGGCCGCGTCGTCGTCCGCCGCGCCGCGCCGGGCGAGACGATCCGCACGCTCGACGGCCAGCTGCGCGGCCTCGACCCGGACGATCTGCTCATCGCCGACGCCGACGGCGCCATCGCGATCGCGGGGATCATGGGCGGCGAGGAGACGGAGGTCTCCGAGGCGACGAGGACGGTGCTGCTCGAGGCGGCCAACTTCGAGCCGGTGTCGATCCTGCACACCTCCGAGCGGCTCGGGTTGCGCACCGAGGCGTCGAACCGCTGGGAGAAGGGCGTCGACCCGCACCTCGCCGGGCACGCGGCCAGGCTCGCGTCGCAGCTCCTCGTCGAGCTCGCGGGCGCGCGCTGGGTGGGGGAGACGGACGCGCGGGCGGCGCTGCCGGAGCGGCCGCGGGTCGAGCTGCGGCCGGGCCGGGCGAGCGCGCTGCTCGGTCACGAGGTGCCCGCGGAGCGCCAGCACGCGATCCTGCGCCGGCTCGGCTTCGAGGTGGACGGCGAGACGGTGACGGTGCCGACCTGGCGGGCGCGCGACGTCACGCGCGAGGCCGACCTCGTCGAGGAGGTGGCGCGCTTCGAGCTGGACGCGATCCCGTTCACGCTCCCGGCGCGGCGCGACGCCATCGGCCGTCTCACGCGCGAGCAACGGCTGCGGCGCACCGTCGAGGACGTGCTCGTCGGCTGCGGGCTCTGCGAGGCGTACACGCCGAGCCTCGTCGCGCAAGACCCGTCTCCCGACGCGCTACGGCTGTCGCTGCCGCTGTCGGCCGACCAGTCGGTGCTGCGGACGACGCTCGTGCCGAGCCTGCTCGCGGCTGCGGAGCGCAACCGCGAGGTCGGCAACGAGGGCGTGGCGCTGTTCGAGATCGCGCGCGTCTACCTGCCGACGGCCGGCGAGGCGCTGCCCCGGGAGCGCTGGCACGTCGCCGGGATCGTCGAGGGCGGCTACGCGGAGGCGAAGGGCGTCGTCGACACGCTGCTCGAGACGCTCAAGATCGAGGCGCGGGTGGAGCGCGGGACGCACGACCTCTTCCATCCCGGCAAGACGGCGCGGCTGCCGCAGGGCTGGGTGGGGGAGATCCATCCCGCGCACGGGAGAGGCTGGGCCGGGTTCGAGCTCGACCTCGCCGAGCTCGCGGCGGCGGCGCCCGAGCGCGTCCTCTACGAGGACGTGGTGACGTTCCCCTCGGTGCGCCAGGATCTCGCGTTCGTCGTCGACGAGGACGTGCCCGCGGCCGCGCTCGCGGAGGCGATGCGGGAGGCGGCGGGCGAGCTCGTGCGCGAGGTGCGCGTGTTCGACGAGTACCGCGGCGAGCAGATCGGCGCCGGCAAGCGCTCGCTCGCGTTCCGGGTCGCCTTCGGCTCGCCGGAGCGGACGCTGCGCGACGAAGACGTGACGCCGCTACGGGAGGCGATCGTCGAGCTGCTCGCACGGCGGTTCGGGGCAGTCCTGCGAGCCTGACGGGGCGCGGACCGCCCGGCGCGCGTCTCAGCGCCGGTCGACGAGCGCGAACCTTCCGGCCGTTACGACACGGGTGGACGCCGGTCGACCCAGGGGCGAGCCTGCTCGAGCTGCGCCGCGAGGCGGATCAGCGTGGCCTCTCCGAAGGGCGCCCCGATCAGCTGCACGCCTACCGGCAGGCCGCTCGCGGTCCAGTGCAGCGGCAGCGACATCGCCGGCTGCCCCGTCACGTTCACGAGCGACGTGAACGGCGTGAACAGGCTCTGGCGCGCGAAGGCGAGCCGAGGGTCGCCGTCCGTGCCCTCGTACGTCCAGCCGATCGGCACCGGCGGCAGGGCGAGCGTGGGGGTGACGACGACGTCCACCTCGTCCCAGAAGGAGACCACCCGGCGCACGAACGCCTGGAGCTGGGCCACGGCCAGCGCGAGCTCAGGCGCCGAGGTGGAGCGCGCGTCCTCCGCCAGCGCTCGGTTGATCGGCTCCAGGAGCGAGAGGTCGTCGACGCCCGCCAGCGCGGGGCCCACCTGCCAAACCCGGACGAAATGGACGAACACCTCGTCGCTCCGCCACGGCGGCGTCCCCTCGCGCACGTCGTGGCCGAGCTGCGCCAGCAGCTCCGCCGCGGCGCGCGCAGCGGCCGCGCACTCCGGGTGCACCGGCACCTCGACCGGTGGCTCGACGGTGACCGCGATCCGCAGACGGCCCGGCTCCCGCTCGCTCTCCGCGAGGAACGGGCGCTCCGGCGCCGGCGCGACGAAGAACTCGCCCGGCTCCGGGCCGGCCATCGCGTCGAGCAGCGCCGCCGCATCGCGCACCGTGCGCGCGATCGGCCCCGAGGTGGCGAGTCCGAGCGAGCCCGGCCCGTAGGGGGCCGGCGAGACGCGCCCGCGCGCCGGCTTCAGCCCGACGAGGCCGCAGCACGAGGCGGGAATCCGGATCGAACCGCCGCCGTCGCTTCCGTGCGCGACCGGGCAGAGCCCCGCCGCGAGCGCGGCCGCGGCGCCGCCGCTCGACCCGCCGGGCGTGAGCGAGAGGTCCCAGGGGTTGCGGCAGGCGCCGTTCAGCTCCGACTCCGTCTGCGCGATCGTGCCGAGCTCGGGGGTGTTCGTCTTCCCCAGCACCAGGAAGCCCGCCTCGCGCAGGCGGCGCACGACGGAGTGGTCGTGCTCGGGCACGTAGTTCGCGAAAGCCTTCGACGAGTACGTCGTGCGCAGCCCCGCCGTCTCGGTCAGGTCCTTGATCGGGAGCGGAACGCCGTGGAAGGGCGCCTCGGCGGGCGCCCTCTCCGCCGCCCGCGCCGCGGCGAGCGCCCCGTCCGCGTCGACCGTCACGTAGGAGCTCAGCTGCGGATCCAGGCGCTCGATCCGCCGCAGGTACATCTCCACCAGCTCGACCGGCGAGACCTCGCGTCTCCTGATCCTCTCCGCGAGCTCGAGCGCGGAGGCGAAAGCGAGCGTCTCGCTCACGGCGCGGGGAAGCGGTGCCGCGGCCGCCGGGCCACGGCTACACCGCGCGGCCGTCGAGCCGCCAGGCCGGTCCCTGGGTCTGCACGGGTCTGGAGCCCGACAGCACGCGCAGCACGCGCACCTCGGCGCCGATCTCCTCCGCGTCGAGCCGCTCGAGGCAGCGGCGCACCATCCCCGGCGAGGCGCCGTAGCCTCGCAGGCGCGCGGAACGGAACCGGAACCCAGGGCGGCCGGTTCGCTGCGTCGGGTTGAGCGGCCCGACGAGCACCGCCGCACGCTCGAGGTCGGCGCTCGAGCGCAGCTCGAGCTCGCACAAGAGGTCGCTCCAGTCGGCCGGAAGCGCCGCGAGCGCCTCGTCCCAGCTCGCCGCCGCGGTGCGGCGCGAGACGACCGGCTCCGGCGCCCTCTGCCCGGTCGAGACGAGCTCGAGGATGCCGGAGACCCGCTCCTCGTCGATTCGTCGCAACATCCGTCGCACCGCTTCGGGTCCGACGCCGCCGCCGCGCCGGTCGACGTAGAAGCGGATCTCGTTCCCGGAGACGCTGGGTCCGGCCGGTGCGAGCAGCGTAACGACGCGGCTTCGCGCCCGATCGTCCCGCACGCGGAGGGTCAGGCGGGCGTCGCTCCAGCTCGGATCCAGGCCGCGTTCGAGGCGATTCCACTGTGCGACGAGGCTCACGGCTGAACCGTACACTCAGGCCGTGGCCAAGGTGGAACAGAAGACGACGCTCGCAAAGAGCGACCTCCGGGACGCGCTCCGGGAGATGCTGCTCATCCGCCGTTTCGAGGAGAAGGTGGAGGAGCGATTCCGTGCCGGCGAGCTGCCGGGCTTCCTGCACGTCGCGATCGGGCAGGAGGCGTGCGCCGTCGGCGTCTGTCGCGCGCTCGAGGACGGAGACGTGATCGCGTCCACGCACCGCGCGCACGGACACGCGCTCGCGAAGGGGACGCACCCCAACGAGCTCATGGCCGAGCTGTACGGCAAGCAGGAAGGCTGCTCGCACGGGTACGGCGGGTCGATGCACCTCTACGACGTGCAGCGCGGGAACATGGGCGCGAACGCGGTCGTCGGCGGCGGGCTGCCCCAGGTGACCGGCGCCGCGCTCGCCTTCAAGATGCGCGGCGAGCCGCGCGTCGCGGTCGCGTTCTTCGGCGACGGCGCGACGAACATCGGCACCTTCCACGAGGCCCTCAACCTCGCGCAGCTGTGGAAGGTCCCCGCGGTGTTCGTCCTCGAGGACAACAAGTGGGCGGAGTCGACGCCGGAGTCGCAGCACTCGCCGATCGGGGATCTGTCCGACCGGGCGAAGGCGTTCGGGATGAAGGCGCTCAAGTGCGACGGCCAGGACGTCGAGGCGGTCTACAAGACGACCCGCAAGGCGCTCGAGCACGCGCGCTCCGGCGAGGGGCCCGTCTTCCTCCACCTCGACACCGCTCGCCTGTCGGGTCACTACATCGGCGACCCCCAGGTCTACCGGCCCAAGGACGACGCACGCAGGCTCCGGGAGACGCGAGACCCGATCACCCTGCTGCGCGACAAGCTCGGACTCTCGGACGAGGAGTTCCAGGAGCTCGACGCCGAGGTGACGGCGATCGTGGAGGCGGCGGTCGAGTTCGCGAAGAACGGCACCGATCCGGCGCCGGAGGATGCAATGAGGAACGTCTATGCCTGATCTCGACACGGCCGCGCGGGCGGTGGGCCGGTTCGCCCACGCACATGTGTCCCCATGTGCAACGGCCCATGTGCGCCCATGGGCCGTCGGAGACGACCATGCCTGAGCTGACCTATCGCGAAGCCATACGCGACGCGCTCGTCCGGGCGATGCGCCAGGACGACGACGTGTTCGTGATGGGCGAGGACATCGCGGAGATGGGCGGCTCGATGGGCGTGACCCAGGGGATGCTCGCCGAGTTCGGCCCCGAGCGGGTTCGCAACACCCCGATCTCCGAGATGGCGCTCGCCGGCGCGGCGATCGGCGCCGCGCTGCAAGGGATGCGTCCAGTGGCGGAGATCATGTACGAGGACTTCATGACGCTCGCCGCCGAGCAGATCGTGAACCAGGCGGCGAAGCACCGCTACATGTCCGGCGGCCAGGTGAGCGTGCCCGTCGTCTTCCGTACGCAGGGGGGCGCCGGCTGGTCGCCGGGCGCGCAGCACGCCCAGCAGCTCGAGGCATGGTTCGTCCACATCCCCGGGCTCAAGGTCGTGTTCGCCTCCACGCCCGAGGACGTGCGCGGGCTTCTCTGGTCGTCGATCTACGACGACAACCCGGTGGTGTTCTTCGAGCACCGGACCCTGTACGGGATCAAGGGTGAGGTGCCGGAGGAGATCGAGCCGATCCCCCTCGGCAAGGCGCGCATCCACCGTGAGGGCGAGGACGTGACGGTGATCGCGACCGGCCGGCTCGTCCACGAGGCGCTCGCAGCAGCCGCCGAGGCGGAGAGGGAGGGCGTCTCGGTCGAGGTCGTCGACCCGCGGACGCTGCAGCCGCTCGACGAGGAGGCGCTCGTCGCGTCGGTGAAGAAGACGAACCGCGCCGTGGTCGCGCACGAGGCCGTAACGCGGATGGGCTTCGGCGCCGAGGTGGCGGCCGTCCTCCAGTACCAGGCCTTCGACTGGCTCGACGCCCCGATCGAGCGCGTCGGCGCGAAGTTCGCGCCGCTTCCGTTCGCGCCCGTGATGGAGTCGTACGTCGTCCCGCACGCCGAGGACGTGCTGGCGGCGATCTTGCGCACCGTCAACAAGAAGGTCTGATGGCCAGCGAGGTGATCCTCCCGCGGCTCGGGCAGGGCATGGAGTCCGGCACGATCGTGCGCTGGCTCAAGGCCGAGGGCGACCGCGTCGAGAAGGGCGAGCCGCTCTACGAGCTCGACACCGAGAAGGTGACGCAGGAGGTCGAAGCCGAGGCGAGCGGGATCCTGCTGCGGATCGCGGTCGCCGAGGGCGAGGTGCCCGTGGGACGGACGGTTGCCTACATCGGCGAGGAGGGTGAGCAGCTGCCAGAGCCCGCGGAGGCGTCGCCCGAGCCTGACGCGCGCGTCGAGGCGGAGCGGGGAGCCGCCGCGAGCGCCGAGAAGCCCGCCGCCGCGCCCGCGCGCGACGCCGCGCGGGACCGCGATGGCGCCGCGTCGATGGAAGCCGAGGCGACGGCGGAGGCGCCGTCGCGAGCGAACGGGCGGATCAAGGCGTCGCCGCTCGCGCGCAGGATCGCTCGCGAGCGCGGCGTCGACCTGGCCGCGGTGCGCGGCACCGGCCCCGACGGCAGGATCGTCGCCGAGGACGTCGAGCGTGCAGCCGCGGCACCCGCTGCCGCTCCGGCCCCCGTCCCCGCGGTGTCGGCGCCGGTGGGCGAGGTCGAGCGGCGGCCGCTGTCCAACGTGCGCCGGACGATCGCGCGCCGGCTCACGCAGGCGTGGACGGTGCCGGCGTTCCAGCTCACGGTGAGCATCGAGATGACGCGGGCGAACGAGCTCGTGGCGAAGCTGCGCGAGCGCAATCCCGACGTCCGGGTCACCGTCACCGACCTGCTGACGAAGGTGTGCGCGCAGGCGCTGATGCTGCACCGCGACGTGAACGTCCAGTTCACCGAGGAGGAGCTGCTCGTCTACCCGAGCGCGGACATCGGCATCGCGGTGGCGGCGCCTCAGGGCCTCGTCGTCCCGGTCGTCCGCAACGCGGAGCGGCTCACGCTCGCGCAGATCGCGGCCGTCCGCGCCGACCTGGTCGGCCGCGCCCGCGCCGGCAAGCTGCGCGCCGAGGATCTCGAGGGCGGCACGTTCACGATCTCCAACCTCGGTATGTACGGCGTCGAGCAGTTCGTCGCCGTGCTCAACCCGCCGCAGGCCTCGATCCTCGCGGTGGGCGCGACGGTGGAGCAGGTGGTGCCGCGCGACGGCGAGCTGCAGGTGGCGCCGCTCATGTCCGTGACGCTCACCTGCGACCACCGCGCGGTGGACGGGGCGACCGGCGCCGAGTTCCTGCAGACGGTGAAGGCGTTCGTCGAGGACCCCGCCCTCGCGCTCTGAGACGTCGCGTGCTGCGCCCGATTGGCCGCCAGGACGTCCGCTTCCTCCGCGACATGCTTCGCCACGCCTACCACTGGCGGCTCAACGAGGACCCGGAGCTGCCGGTCTACCGCTACGTGCAGCACTGGGGTCGCCGTGGCGACGCGGGCGTG
>JADGHP010000051.1 GCA_019683855.1 Thermoleophilia bacterium | reverse complement strand
GTCGCATCGAAGGTGACATGGGAGCGCAGCGTCGCGCGGCTACGAGCGCATGGCTCGCTCGACGGCTTCCTGCTCCTCGGGGGAGAGGGCGATCGACGTGCGGCCCTGGTCCAGCTCCTTGACGTAGATCCGCGCGTAGTCGCGGCCCTGGATCGCGCTCAGGACGACGCCGCTGCGCGACGAGTCGAGCAGCGCCACCGACGCCGACTGGTGCCCGCCCGTGTTCTCGTACGCGTCGTAGCGGACGACCGCGGTCTTGGAGACGGCGTCGTCGACCCGGCGGTCGACGCGGGCGAGGCCGGACTCGACGCGGTCCACGGCGCGGTGCAGCTCGTCGATCCGCGACTGCAGCGAGACCGCGAAGTCGACCAGGTCCGCCTTGCCGTCGCCCAGGAGGACGAGCTGCGCCGCCCGGACGCGCCGCAGCGACTGGTGGTACGCGGCCGCGAGCGCGAGCGCGGCCACCGCCGCCGCAGCGGCGGCGATCGCGATCCAGCCGGCGAGCGAGGCGCTCATCGGGCGCTCTCCGGCGGGACGGGAGCGAGGCGTGACCGAGCGACGCTCACGTGCACCGGCCGAGACTAGCTCACCGGCTGAGGCTGAAGAAGACCGGGTACGAGGCCGAGTTGTTGTCGAGCTTCTGCTCGCCCGGGACGCCCCCCACCGTCACGCGCACCTGCGCCTCGTCGCTGTACGCGGCCGTGGGCAGGTCGGCGCCGAGGTTGCCGAAGCTCACCGTCTGCTGCTGGGCGGGCTGGATCACGGCGATCGTCTGGCGCTTGCGCACGAGCGTCTTGGAGCGCGTCTGAATCGTCAGCGTCACGGGCACGTTCAGCTCCTGGAAATTCCCGGAGTCCTCCACCACGACCCGGAACGCGAGGTCGGCCGACACGTAGACGGTCGTCGGCTGCGTCCGCGACAGCGTCACCGACTTGCCGCCGCTCACCGCGACCGTCGAGACGAGGCTGTTGCCGTGCAGTCCGCTCGGCGTGCCGCCCGTCGAGGCGGGTCGCAGCCGCTCGTAGACGATCTGGAACGAGCGCACGCTGACGAGGTCGGCGTTCGCGACGAACTGCGAGGCTGGAACGACCACCCCGGTGATGCCGAGATCCTCGAGCGTTCGCGTTGCCGGCAGCTTGTAGAGCTCCGTCCAGACGATGTCGCTCGCCGTCAGGAGCTGCGCCTGGGCGGCGAGCTGCGTCGCGGCCGCCGCCGCGTCTTTTGCGTTCGTCTGCGCGAGGGTGCTCGCGAGCCCGGCGAGGCCCAGCGCGCGGAGCTGGAGCGCGTCGAGCACGTTCTGGTGCACGGCGCGCAGCGGCCCCGGCGGCCGGATCTGCTGCGCCTGGTCGTACGCCTGCTGCTCCTGCTGCGACCACTGCTCGAGGCTCGTCTCGAGGTCGGCGAGCTTGAGTCCGGACGCACCGAGCTTCGTCGCGAGCTGGCGGCCGACCTTCGCCGAGCTCTGCGCGACGGCGCGCACTTGCTCCATGTAGGAGGCGTACGTGTCGTGCCTGCTTCGGCCCTGGCAGGCGCCGACCCAGAAGACGAGCGCGACGACGACAGCGATCCCGATCCCGATCAGGCCGACGAGGCGGGCGAGCGCGACCGCTCCGGTCGGTGGGCGCATCGGCGGGCCCTGCGACTCGCGGCGCGGGGCTGCCGGGCGCCGACGGCGCCGCGGGGGCGCCTCCTGCGTCTCGGGCTCCTCGAAGAAGTCGAGCTCGATGTCGTCGTCGTCGAAGGTGCTCATCGCGCCGCCTGGGCCGCAGGCTCCCGCAACCTTACTCCGAGTCGTGGTCGCGCGGGCCGCGAACGGAGGAAAGTCCGGCGCGGCGGCCAAGCTGTCGAAACGCATGGCTGAACCAGCGCTCGCGCTCGAGGGGGGCGCGCCCGTTCTCGGCCGCTACCGGCCGCTGCGCCTGCTGGGAAGCGGCGGCTCGGGGTCGGTCTGGCTCGCCCGCGACGAGCGGACGGGTCTCGACGTGGCGCTCAAGATCATCGCGCGCGAGGGCAAGGCCGCGGCGCGGGCGGAGCGCGAGGCGGCCGCGGCCGCGCGGCTCCGTCATCCCGCATGCCTGCGCGCGTACGCGTTCGCCCGCGACGCGCGGCACGTCTACATCGCCTACGAGTTCGTCCCGGGCCGCACCTTCCGGGAGGCGATGCGCGCCGGCGAGCTCTGCGACGCCGTCGCGATCGAGGCGTGCGCGCAGGTGTGCGACGCGCTCGCGCACGCGCACGCCGCCGGGATCCTCCATCGCGACGTGAAGCCCTCGAACGTCCTCCTCGCCGACGGGGAGCGCGTCTCCGCGCGGCTGCTCGACTTCGGGCTCGCGCGGATGGCCGAGGCGGAGACCCTCACCGAGCAGGGGGACGTGCCCGGGACGCTCGCGTACATCTCGCCCGAGCGCCTCGCCGGCGAGGAGGCGAACGAGGCCGCGGACGTGTGGGCGGTCGGCGTCATGCTGTGGGAGGCGCTCGCCGGACAGCACCCGTTCTGGCAGGGGTCGATGCTCGACACGGCGCGCGCGATCGAGCGGGGGGCGCCCCCGCTCGCAGAGCTGCGCCCAGACCTGCCCAAGGGGCTGCTCCGGCTCGTCGATCGGGCGCTCGCGCTCGACCCGTCCCGGCGACCCTCCGCGGCCGAGCTGGCGCGGGGGCTCCGCGGCGCTGCGACACCCCGGCGGCGCAAGCGCGGACGCAGCGTCCGGGTCGGCGTCGTCGTGCCGCGCGAGGCGTCGCGCGCCGGGGCCGCCGGGCTCGCCGCGGCGTTCGCCGGCTGGACCGCGGCCGAGCTGCCGTTCTACCCGCACGGCTGGGCGGCGGGCCTCGCGCTCGGCGCGGCGGCCCTGACGCTCGTCCGGGAGCGGCTCGGTCTCGCCGTCGCGCTCGCCGTTCCCGTGCTGCCGCTCGGGAACGTCTCGAGCGGGCTCGCGCTCCTGTACGCGCTCGTCGCTCTCGCCTGGCTCGCCCTCTGCTGGCGCGAGCCGCGCTCGGGGCTGCTCTTCGCGCTCGGCTCGCTGCTCGCCCCCGTCGGGGCGCTCGGGCTCTTCCCGCTCGCGACCGCCGGTGTGCGCGCGCCCGTGCGGCGGGCGGCTCAGGCGGCGCTCGCGGTGCTCGCCGCGATGGTCGTGGCGGGGATCCGGCACGCGCCGCTGCCGCTGACGGGGGCGCCCGCGCCGCTCGGGGTGGGTGTCGGCGGCGCGACCGGGCCGCTCGACGTCGCCGGCTCGCTCGCGCGCGCCGCGGCGGCGCAGTCCGGGCTGCTCGTCGAGGCCGCCGCCCTCGGCCTGGTCGCGCTTGCCCTCCCGTACGCGCGCGCATGGGGCCGTTGGGGCGGTGCCGGGCTGGGCGCGCTGATGCTCGCGCTCACGCTGCTGCCGGTGCCCGCCGCCTCGGCCCTCCAGCTCGTCGCAGCGGCGTGGATCACGGCCGCCGCCGTCGCGCTCGCCCCGCCGTGGCCGAGGGCCCGGAGCGGTTCATGACCGAGCGCGCGGGGGTACATTCAGGCCGCAGCAGATGGTGTTGAGGGCGATCGAGACGAGGCTGGAGCGGCTCTTCGAAGGCGTCTTCGGCCGCGCCTTCCGCGCGAACGTCCAGCCGGTCGAGCTGGCGCGCAAGCTGGCGAAGGAGATGGACGACCACCGCTCCGTCTCCGTCTCGCGCGTCTACGTCCCGAACGAGTACATCGTGTACCTCTCCCCGGCCGACCGGGAGCAGTTCGAGGGCTACGAGAGCTCGCTCGTCGCCGAGCTGGAGGAGTTCCTCTCCGACCACGCCCAGCGCGAGAGCTACGCGCTTCTCACTCCGCCGCGCGTCCGGTTCGAGACCGACGGCGACCTCGACGTCGGCGAGTTCGGGATCGCGACGAAGACGGCGCAGCCGAGCCGCCGCCGCGCGCCCGAGGGCGCTCCCGAGGAGGAGCTCCAGCCGGGCGCGACAATGGTCTACAGGCCGCGCACGCAGCCGACGGAGGCCGTCTCGCTCGAGGAGATGGGCGTCGGGCGGCAGGTCGCGGTGCTGACCTGGAACGGCCGCCGCTACGTCCTCGACAAGCGCCGCGTCCTGCTCGGCCGCTCGCGCGAGGCGGACGTCCAGATCGAGGACCCGAACGTCTCCCGCCGCCACGCCGAGCTCGTCCAGGAGGGGTCGAGCTACTGGATCGTCGACCTCGGCTCGACGAACGGGACCGAGGTGAACGGGCGCCGCGTCCAGCGCGCGCAGCTCGAGAACGGCTCGACGATCACCCTCGGCGGCACCACGGTCACGTTCACGACCGAGCGGGAGTGATGATGGCCGGCGTGCTCGCGTCGACGAGGCTCGCCGAGGTTCTGCTCGCGCTGAAGATCGCGTTCCTCGTGCTGCTCTACCTGTTCATCTGGCGGATCGTCCGCACCGCGGCGCGCGAGCTGCGGACGCCGCACCAGGACAGCATGATCCTGACTCCGGCGGCGGCCGCCAGCGTCGGGCTCGGCGCCGCGGCGCCGCCCGCGCCCCGCGCGCCGCGGCTCGTCGTCCAGCGCAGCCCGAGCTTCCAGCCGGGCCACGAGTTCGCGATCGACTCGGCCCCGCTGACGATCGGGCGCGCCGCCCAGAACGACCTCGCGCTCGCCGGGGACGAGTTCGCCTCGGCGCGGCACGCGCGGATCGAGGCGCGCCGCGACGGCGTGTGGGTGCAGGATCTCGGCTCGACGAACGGCACCTACGTCAACGGGGCGCGGATCGAGGGCGCGCACCGGCTCGAGCCGGGCGACGTGCTCCGCGTCGGCGAGACCGACCTGCGGCTCGAGACGAAAGCCAGACGGGGAGCGTCGTGAGGATCGGCGCCTACGCCGTCGCGACCGACACCGGCCGCAAGCGCCGCCGCAACGAGGACAACTACGTCGTCGCGCCCCCGCTCTTCGCGGTCGCGGACGGGATGGGCGGCGCGCAGGCGGGCGAGGTCGCCTCGAGGCTCGCCGCGTCCGCGCTCGAGTCCGGCGACGACGGCTCGCTGCGCGGAGTGGAGCGGGTCGCCGCCCTGATCCGGGAGGCGAACCGGCGCGTCTACGAGCGGGCGACGAGCGACCCGGCCGCCTCCGGGATGGGCACCACGATGACCGTCGCGCTCGTCGAGGGCAGCACGGTCTCGATCGGACACGTCGGCGACTCCCGGGCGTACCTCGTCCGCGAGGGACGGATGGAGCAGCTCACCGACGACCACTCGCTCGTGAACGAGCTGTGCAAGAGCGGCAAGCTCTCCCGCGAGGAGGCGGAGACGCACCCGCAGCGCTCGGTGATCACGCGCGCGGTCGGCACCGACCCCGACGTGGACGTCGACGCGTTCGCGATCGAGGCGCGCGACGGAGACGTCTTCCTCCTCTGCTCCGACGGCCTCACGGACATGGTCGACGACGAGGACATCCTCGACCTGCTCGAGCGCCATCGCGACGACCTCGACCGGGCGGTGCGCTCTCTCGTCGCGGCGGCGAACCGCGGCGGCGGTGAGGACAACATCACCGCGCTCGCCTTCCGCCTCGACGAGGTCTCCCCCGACGAGACGATGCGGCTGCCCGCCGTCCCGGACGAGGAGACGCTCGAGTCGGTGGAGCCGGAGCCGGCGGTGGACACGATGGTGATCCCGCCCGAGCGGATCGAGCAGGAGCTGCTCGAGCGCGGCTCGCCGGAGGCCCGGGCGGCGACGCGGGAGGGCCCGGTCGACGCCGGGGCGCGCATCCGGCTCGCGCTCACCATGGTTGTCCTGCTCGGGATCGCGATCGTGCTGCTCGTCTGGGGGCTCCTGCGCTGAGCGCGGCCGCATGAGCTACCGCAACCGGGAGCTCGCGAGCCTCGTCGCGGTGGGCGTGCTGACCGCGATCGGCTTCGCGAGCGTCTACATCTCGCTCAAGTCGCAGCTCTCCGCCGGGTCGCTCGGCTACGCCGCCTTCTTCTTCGCTCTCTACCTCGCCGCGCACGTCGTGGCGCGGCTCACCGTCCCGCAGGCCGACCCGTACCTGCTCCCGATCGCGGGGCTGCTGACCGCGATCGGGCTCACCGAGATCTACCGGCTCGGACCGCGCGACGCCTTCCGGCAGGGGCTCTGGATCGTGATCGGGGTAGCGGCGTTCGCGGGCGCGCTCGTCTGGCTGCGCAGGGACTACCGGGTGATCGAGAGCTACAAGTACCTGTTCGGGATCGGCGCGCTCGCGCTGCTCTTCCTGCCGCTCGCGCCCGTGATCGGGCAGACCGTCAATGGCGCGCGCCTCTGGGTGCACGTCGGCCCCTTCCAGTTCCAGCCGGGCGAGCTGGGGAAGATCGCGCTGATCGTCTTCCTCGCCGCCTACCTGCGCGAGAAGCGGGAGGTGCTGGCGCAGGGCCGGCTCAAGGACTGGGGGCCGCTGCTCTCGATCTGGGGCGGCTCGATGCTCGTGCTGTTCGCCACCGACGACCTCGGCAGCGCGCTCCTCTACTACGGGATCTTCCTGGGGATGCTCTACGTGGCGACCGCGCGGGTCGCCTTCGTCGCCGCCGGGCTCGGGCTCTTCCTCGTCGGCGCGGTCGCCGTCTACCGGGGGACGCCGCACGTGCGCGACCGCGTCCTGAACTGGCTCGAGCCGTGGACGACGCACAAGGTCTACTGCCCGCTCAACGGCCGGATGACGTTCCGGCAGGACTGCCAGAGCTACCAGGAGGTGCAGTCGCTGTACTCGATCGCGCACGGCGGCTTCGGCGGCACCGGGCTCGGCCACGGCACGTTCACGACCGCGACCGGCCGCCAGGTGATCCCCGATCTGCGCACCGACTTCATCTACTCCGCGCTCGCGCAGGAGCTGGGGCTGATCGGCGCCGCCGCGCTGCTCCTGCTCTACATGGTGTTCGTGCTGCGCGGCTTCCGCGTCGCGCTCGTCGCGAGCGACGGCTTCTCGAAGCTGCTCGCCGCCGGGCTCAGCTTCGGGTTCGCGCTGCAGACGTTCGTCATCGTGGGCGGCATCCTCCGCGTGATCCCGCTCACCGGGATCACGCTTCCGCTCGTCTCCTACGGCGGCTCCAGCGTCGTCTCGAACTTCCTGCTCCTGGCCGGGCTCATGCTCGTCTCCAACCGGGCGAACCGGGGCGCCGCGTGAACCGGCCGCTGCTGCGCCTCTCGGTCGTCTCGATGCTCCTGCTCGTCGCGCTCGTCGTGGCGACGACGTACTGGCAGGCGTGGGCGGTGGGAGGGCTGCGCGACCGCCAGGACAACGCGATCCAGCAGGTGGCGCAGTTCACGATCGCGCGCGGGCGGATCATCGCCGGAAACGAGAAGACGACGCTCGCGGCGAACCGGCGCGTCCGGGTGAAGGGCCAGACGTTCTTCTTCCGCCGCTACCCGCAGCGCGGGCTCGTCGCGCAGACGGTCGGCTACTCGACCGCGGGCGGGACGCGAGCCGGGCTCGAGCGCTCGCTCGACGACTACCTCACCGGCGCGAACACGAACCTCTCGAGCGCGCTCGGGCACGCGCTCGACGAGCTCGGCGGCACCGTGCACGGGAACGACGTCGTGCTCACCATCCGGCCGGTGGCGCAGCGGCTCGCGCTGCGGCTGCTCGGCGACCGCTGCGGCGCGGTCGTGGCGATGGACCCGCACTCCGGCCGGATCTACGTGATGGCGTCTACGCCGACCTACGACCCGAACCTGCTCGAGCGCAGGAACGGGTACGCGCGGATCCTCGAGACGAAGGCCGAGTGCCCGCGGCCCGCGCCGCTCCTGAACCGGGCGACGGCGGGCCTCTTCACTCCCGGCTCGACGTTCAAGCTCGTGACCGCCGCGGCGGCGCTCGACACGGGCGCCTACACGCCCGACTCGGGCTTCGTCGACCCGGGCTACTGCGTCGAGTACGGTCAGCGGGTCTCGAACGCGGGCAACCCCGACCAGACCGGCCCCGAGACGTTCGGCCACGTCACGCTCGCGCAAGGGCTCGAGCACTCGATCAACTCGGTCTTCTGCAACGTGGGCAAGAAGCTCGGCGCGAAGACGATCCTCGAGTACGCGAAGCGCTTCGGCTTCTACTCGACGCCGCCGCTCGAGACGCCCGCGGACGAGCGGGCCCCGAGCGGGCTCTACGACCGCGGCAAGCTCTACTGGCCGAAGGACTTCAATGCGGTCGACCCGGGGCGGCTCGCGTTCGGCCAGGAGCGGATGCAGGCGACGCCGCTGCAGATGGCGCTCCTGGCCGCCACGATCGCGAACGGCGGCGTGGTGCCGCGGCCCTACCTCGTGCAGCGCGTCGTCGCCCCCGACGGCTCGGTCGTCGCCTCCACGCGCTCGCAGACGCTCGGGCGCGCGATCAAGCCGGAGACGGCCAGGGAGCTGACCGAGATGATGAAGCTCGTCGTCCAGGGCGGCACCGGCACCGCTGCCCAGATTCCCGGCGTCGAGGTCGCCGGCAAGACCGGCACCGCCGAGACGGCGGTCAGCCACGTCTACGACGCCTGGTTCGTCTGCTTCGCCCCCGCCGACCACCCGCGCGTCGCGGTGGCGGTCGTCGTCGAGGACCAACCGAACGGCTTCGGCGGCACGGTCGCCGCCCCGATCGCGAAAGCCGTCCTGGAGGCCCTGCTGCGTGGCTGAGTCGGCCTCTACCCTGTACGGAGCCCCGTGGCCGTGACCGACCCTCTCATCGACACGCTCTTCGACGGGCGCTACCGGATCGTCCGCAAGCTGGGCGCGGGCGGGATGGCGAACGTCTACCTCGCCGAGGACCAGGAGCTGGGTCGCCGCGTCGCGATCAAGATCCTGAACGACCGCCACGCGAACGACGACCAGTTCGTCGAGCGCTTCCGCCGGGAGGCGAAGAACGCGGCTGCGCTCTCCCACCCGAACATCGTCTCGATCTACGACCGCGGCGAGGCGGAGGGCACCTACTACATCGCGATGGAGTACCTCGATGGCCGCTCGCTCAAGGAGCTGATCGTCAGCCGCGGGCCGGCGCCGGTGCACGTCGCCGTCGAGTACGCGCGCCAGATCCTCTCGGCGCTCCGCTTCGCGCACCGGCACGGGATCGTTCACCGCGACATCAAGCCGCACAACGTCCTCGTCGACGCCGAGGGGCGCGTCAAGGTGACCGACTTCGGCATCGCGCGCGCCGGCACGAGCCAGATGACGGAGGCGGGCTCGATCGTCGGCACCGCCCAGTACCTCTCCCCGGAGCAGGCGCGCGGCGCCGACGTCGACCAGCGATCGGACCTCTACTCGCTCGGCGTCGTCCTCTACGAGCTGCTGACGGGCGAGCCGCCGTTCGAGGGCGACACGCCGGTCGAGATCGCGATGAAGCACCTCTCGACCGTGCCGGAGCCGCCCTCCGCGCGCCGCCCCGACATCCCGCGCGAGCTCGACTGGGTGGTGATGCGCGCGCTCGCGAAGGATCCCGACGGGCGCTACCAGAGCGCCGAGGAGATGGACGCCGACCTCGATCGCGTCTCGCGCGGCGCGCCCGTCGCCGTGGCGACCGAGGAGTCGGCGACGCAGATCATGCGCGTCCCGGCAGCGGCCGCGGCCGCCGCCTCGACCGCGGCGACGATGATCGCGCCGCGTCGCGTCGCCCTGCCGCCCTCCGTGGAGTACCTCGACCTCGAGGAGCCGGTGCGGCGGCGGCCGATCTGGCCCTGGCTCGCGGCGCTCGTGTTCGTGATCGCGGCCGGCGTGGGCGGCTGGTACGTCTACCAGCAGCTCGCCGGTAGCTCGGTCGCGAAGGTGGGGGTCGAGCTCTACCTCAACAAGTCGCGGGCGAGCGCGGTGAAGGAGATCAAGGCGATCGGTCTTGTGCCCGACGTCAAGCAGGAGCCGAGCGAGACGACGCCGAAGGGCCTCGTCTTCAAGCAGCAGCCGCGCGAGGGCACGCGCGTCCCGAAGGGGAGCACGGTCACGATCTGGGTCTCGACGGGCAAGCCCAAGGTGGAGGTCCCCGACGTGCGAGGCCGGCAGGAGAAGGACGCGGTCGCGGCGCTCCAGGAGGCGGGGCTCGTGCCGAAGGTCTTCCACGTCCCCGGCGGGACGGCGGGGGAGGTGACCGCGACCGACCCCGGCCCCGGCGAGACGGTCGACAAGGGCTCGACCGTGCGCGTCAACGTCGCCACCGGCCCGAAGCCCGTGCCGGTGCCGCCGGTCGTGGGCGAGTCGTTCCCGGCCGCGACGACGGAGCTGCAGCAGCTCGGCTTCAACGTCAACCCGCACTTCGTCGAAGACCCCGCGCCCGCGAATCAGGTGATCCG
>JADGHP010000050.1 GCA_019683855.1 Thermoleophilia bacterium | reverse complement strand
TGCGTGGTCAGCGCGCTGCCGCGCACTCGCGCCACCGCCGAGCTCGCGCTCGCCGCCCGCGAGGTGCCGATCGAGGAGCTGCCGGAGCTGAACGATCCGCGCGCCGGCAGCTTCGAGGGCCGGCCGCTCGGCGAGTACCGGGTCTGGGCACGGTCGGCCGGCTCCCGCGAGGAAGCGCCCGGCGGCGGCGAGAGCCGCCTGGCCGTCGTCGGCCGCTACGCGCGGGCGTACCGGAGCTTGCTCGAGCGCTCCGAGCGGACGATCCTCGCCGTCGTGCACGCGCTGCCGATCGCCTACCTCCTGCTCGCCCGCGAGGGGACGCCGCCGCGACCGCGCATCGACCTCCCGATCGCGTACGCGCAGCCGTACGCCTTCACCGCCGACGAGGTGCGGCGCGCGCTCGCCGTCCTCGACGCGTGGCTCGGGGAGCCGACGTGGTGAGGCGTCCGCTGCGTCTGCTCCGCTTCGCGCTCGCCGCCTGGCTTGCCCGCTGGGCGGCGCTCGAGCTCGCCTCCTGGCTCGGCCGCCGCCGTCCACGGGGCGCTCCCCCGGTCGACTCGCCGCGGATCCCCGGCAGGATGCCGCGTCGCCGCGAGCGCTAATCGCGGGAGGCACAATCGGAGCATGGACGCCCGCGCGCTGCGCGACCGGATCGAGGAGCACATCCGCCGTCACGGGCTGATCGAGCCCGGGGGAGAGGTGTGCTGCCTCGTCTCGGGCGGGCCCGACTCGACCTGCCTCTGGCACGCGCTGGGGGCGCTCGGCTACCGGGTCTCCGCGCTCCACGTCAACCACCGCCTCCGGGGCGCCGACTCCGACGCCGACGCGCGCTTCTGTGCGGAGACGCTCGGGGCCGAGGTGGTCGAGCTCGACGGGCGCGGCCGCAGCGAGGCCGAGCTGCGCGAGCAGCGCTACTCCGTCGCGCGCGACCGGCTGCGGGCGACCGGCCACACCGCCTCCGACC
Organism: Thermoleophilia bacterium; assembly: GCA_019683855.1. Lineage (GTDB taxonomy): Bacteria > Actinomycetota > Thermoleophilia > Gaiellales > Gaiellaceae > Palsa-739. Next base: position 9,449 of record JADGHP010000050.1, on the reverse strand, counting down.
AGGTGGAGACGATCCTCTACCGCCTCGTCTCCCGCGGCGCGCCCACGGGGATCGCGCCGCGCCGCGACGACGGCGTCGTGCACCCGCTGCTCCCCGTCTGGCGCGAGGAGACGCACGCGTACTGCCGCGCGGAGGGGCTCCAGTTCCGCGTCGACGCGACGAACGGCGACACGAAGCGCGGGCTGATCCGGGACGAGATCCTGCCGCTGTTGCGCCGCCTCCACCCGGCCGCCGACGAGAACATCCTCCGCGCGCTCGACACGCGCGAAACCCTGCCGCCGGCGCTCGCGGAGCTGCTCTCCTCGCCGGTCGGCTCGAAGCGGGTCGACCTCGGCGGGGGCGTCCAGGCGGTGCGCGAGTACGACCGCCTCTGGCTGGAGCGGGGGCCGGTCGAGCTCGCCGGCGAGGTGCGCTGGGGCGGGTGGCGCATCCGCTCCGAGCTCCAAGGCCTTAGAGTGCGGGGGTGGAGGCCCGGCGATCGTCTCGCCGGGAGACGCCGGAAGATCCAGGACGTGTTCGTCGACGCGAAGATCCCCCGCTCGGAGCGCGAGGCGTGGCCGCTCGTCGTGCGCGGAGACGAGGTCGTCGCGGTGCCCGGGATCGTGGACGCGCCCGGGATCGAGGCGGAGCGGGTGGGGTCGTGAGCGCGACCGAGCTCGAGCGCGCCGTCGGCGAGGTGCTGATCGACGAGGCGACGCTGCAGCGGCGCATCGCGGAGCTGGGCGAGGAGATCTCCGCCGACTACGCGGGCCGCGACCTGCTGCTCGTCGGCGTGCTCAAAGGAGCGGTCTTCTTCCTCGCTGACCTGATGCGTCACCTGACCGTGCCGTGCGAGATCGACTTCATGGCGATCTCGAGCTACGGCGCCTCGACCGACTCGTCGGGAGTCGTGCGGATCCTCAAGGATCTCGACATCAACATCGAGGGGCGCAACGTGCTCGTCGTCGAGGACATCATCGACTCGGGCCTCACGCTCTCCTACCTCGTGCGCAACCTCGAGGCGCGGGAGCCGGCGACGCTGGAGATCTGCGCGCTCTTGACCAAGCCGGAGCGGCGCGAGATCGACGTTCGCGTCCGCTACACGGGCTTCGAGATCCCGAATCGCTTCGTGATCGGCTACGGCCTCGACTTCGCGGAGCGCTACCGGAACCTGCCGTACGTCGGCGTTCTCGACCCGGCGCTCGTGCCCGAGGGGGCGTAGCCGGCCCGGCGGAGATCCCGGTATTCGGGGCCTTCGCTGGTACCCTGCCTGCAGAGCTTTCGTGAATCGCTTCTTCCGTAGCGCGCTCTTCCCGCTGATCATCATCGCGGCGCTGGTCTGGCTCGCCCTGCAGACGCTCGGCAGCCACGGGACGAAGGCGACGAAAGCGACGACCTCGAGGGTCTACCAGCTCGTTCGCGACAACCCCGGCGCGATCAGCGGCCCGGTCGTGATCGACCCGAACAAGCAGACGATCACGCTGACCGCGAACGGGCAGCGCTACAGCGTCCACTACGCGTCGCCCGAGGCGGAGGCGCAGCTCGAGAAGACGATGCTCGCCAAGGGCGTGACGTTCGACTCGAAGGGGGTCGGCGGCTCGCCCTGGTGGTCGATCCTCTCGAGCCTGCTCCCGTTCGTGCTCTTGTTCGGCTTCTGGATCTTCCTCATGAACCAGGTGCAGGGCGGCGGCTCGAAAGTCATGAGCTTCGGCAAGTCGCGCGCGAAGCGGATGACGCCGGACTCGCCGAAGATCGGCTTCAAGGACGTCGCCGGCGTGGACGAGGCGGTCGAGGAGCTGCAGGAGATCAAGGAGTTCCTCGAGAACCCGAAGAAGTTCCAGGCGCTCGGCGCGCGCATCCCGAAGGGCGTCCTGCTCTACGGGCCCCCCGGCACCGGCAAGACGCTGCTCGCGCGCGCGGTCGCGGGCGAGGCGGGGGTGCCGTTCTTCTCGATCTCGGGCTCGGACTTCGTCGAGATGTTCGTCGGCGTCGGCGCGAGCCGCGTCCGCGACCTGTTCGAGCAGGCGAAGCAGGCGGCGCCGTGCATCGTCTTCATGGACGAGATCGACGCCGTCGGCCGGCACCGCGGAGCCGGGCTCGGCGGCGGCCACGATGAGCGCGAGCAGACGCTCAACCAGCTGCTCGTCGAGATGGACGGCTTCGAGATGAAGGACAACATCATCCTCATCGCCGCCACCAACCGGCCGGACATCCTCGACCCGGCCCTGCTGCGCCCGGGGCGCTTCGACCGGCAGATCGTCGTCGACCGGCCCGACCGCCTCGGCCGGCGCAAGATCCTCGAGGTGCACACGAAGGGCAAGCCGCTCGCGCCCGAGATCGACCTCGACACGCTCGCCTCCGGCACGCCCGGCTTCACCGGCGCCGATCTCGCGAACCTCGTCAACGAGGCGGCGCTGCTCGCGGCGCGTCGCGGCAAGAAGATCATCGAGCAGGAGGAGCTGGAGGAGGGGATCATGCGCGTGGTGGCCGGCCCCGAGAAGAAGGCGCGGCTCCTCTCCGAGCAGGAGCGCAAGATCACCGCGTACCACGAGATGGGACACGCGCTCGTCGGCCACTTCCTCGAGCACACCGACCCGGTGCACAAGATCACGATCGTCTCCCGCGGGCAGGCGCTCGGTCTCACGATCTCGCTGCCGACCGAGGACCGCTACCTGACGACGCGCACCGCGCTCATGCACCAGATGGCGATGACGCTCGGCGGGCGCGCGGCCGAGGAGATCGTCTTCCACGAGGTGACCACGGGCGCCGCGAACGACCTCGAGAAGGTCACGCAGACCGCGAAGCAGATGATCATGCGCTTCGGCATGAGCGAGAAGCTCGGCCCACGCGTGCTCGGTCGGGGACACGACCAGCCGTTCCTCGGGCGCGACTGGGGCGCCGAGGCGGACTACTCGGAGGAGATCGCGCGCGAGATCGACGACGAGATCCGCCGCGTGATCGAGGAGGCCCACGAGCTCGCCCTCTCGGTGCTGCGCGAGCACATGGACGAGCTGCACCGGATCGCGGCGATCCTGATCGAGCGCGAGACGATCGACAAGGACCAGTTCGAGCGGCTGCTGGCAGGCGAGGACGCGGCGTCGGTGTTCGCCGACGAGAAGCCTGTCGTCGAGAAGCCGCCGGCGCCCAAGGAGGAGCCGCGTCGCGAGCGCCAGCCGCGGCCGCGGCCGTTCCCGATTCCGGGGTCGGCGATGCAGCCCCCGCCCGATCCGGCGAAGGGCTAGCAGCGCGCCTCGACGGCGGCGCTCCGCGCGGGACCTGTCCTGACACCGAGACGACGGAAGCGTGGCGCCTTCGCGGCGAGTCGTAAGCTGTCGCGGTGATCCCGATCGAGGAACGGTTCCCTGCGCCCTCCGTGATGGGTGTCGTCAACGTCACGCCCGACTCGTTCTTCGACGGCGGCGTCCACCTCGATCCCGACGTCGCGGCCGCCGCCGCGCGGCGCATGGTCGAGGAGGGCGCCGCGATCGTCGACGTCGGCGGCGAGTCGACCCGCCCCGGCTCGAGCGGCGTCACGCTCGACGAGGAGCTCCGCCGCGTCGTTCCCGTGCTCGAGCGGCTCGCCGGCGAGGTGCCCGTCTCGATCGACACCTCGAAGGCGGGGGTCGCCCGTGCCGCCGTCGCGCTCGGCGCCGAGCTCGTGAACGACGTGACGGCGCTGCGCGGCGACCCGGAGCTTGCCGGCGTCGTCGCGGACGCGGGCGTCTACGTCTGCCTGATGCACATGCAGGGCGAGCCGCGGACGATGCAGCGCGAGCCTCGCTACGACGACGTGGTCGCCGAGGTCGCGGCCTTCCTCGAGGAGCGGCTCGCCTTCGCGGTCGCCCAGGGGATCCCGGAGGAGCGGATCTGCCTCGACCCCGGCATCGGCTTCGGCAAGACCGTGGCGCACAACTTCGAGCTCGTGCGCCGGCTGGACGTCCTGCTCGCGCTCGGGCGTCCCGTGCTCGTCGGCTTCTCGCGCAAGAGCTCGCTCGGCCGTGTCCTCGGCGATCCCGACGCGACCACGGGCCCGCTGTCGGCGAGCGTCGCCGCGGCGGTCGCCGCCTACGAGCGCGGGGCCTCGATCCTCCGCGTCCACGACGTGCGCGAGCACGTGGAGGCGCTCACGGTGGCGCGCGCCGTGGCGGTCGGGCCGTGATCACGGTCGAGCTGCGCGGGCTGCGCCTCTTCGGCCGCCACGGCGTGCACGAGGAGGAGCGCGAGCGGGGTCAGGAGTTCGTCTTCGACGTCGAGCTCGCGGTCGGCCGGCGGGGCGCTTCCGACCGGCTGGAGGAAGCCGTCGACTACGTGGAGGTCGCGCGCGTCGTCCGGGCGGTCTCGGAAGCCCGCACCTACGCGCTGCTCGAGGCGCTCGCGACCGCGGTGGCGGACGAGCTCGAGCGTCGCTTCGCTCCCGAGCGCCTGCTCGTGCGGGTGACGAAGCCCGCCGTCCGCCCCGACGGGCTCGACGCCACGGTCGGCGTCAGCGTCGCACGGCCGTGAGCGAGAGCGTCGTCGTCGAGCCGCCCGAGCCTACCCGCGTGCGCGCCTACGTCGCTCTCGGCTCCAACCTCGGCGACCGCGAGGGCACGCTCCGCGGCGCGGTGCGCGCGCTCGGCGAGGAGGACGGGATCGAGGTGGTCGCCGTGTCCTCGCTCCGCGACACCGAGCCGGTCGGCGTCGTCGTCCAGCCGCGCTTCCTGAACGGCGCGGTCGTCCTCGAGACGGAGCTCTCCGCGCGCGACCTGCTCGAGCGCCTGCTCGCGGTGGAGCGCCGGTTCGGCCGCGTCCGCGACGGCGTCCCGCCCCACGGCCCGCGCACGCTCGACCTCGACCTGCTCCTCTACGGCGAGGAGGTGATCGACGAGCCCGGCCTCCGCGTCCCGCACCCGCGCCTGCACGAGCGCCGGTTCGTCCTCGAGCCGCTCGCGGAGCTCGCGCCGGACCTCGTGATCCCCGGTCGCGGGCGGGTGGAGGAGCTCCTTGCCCGGCTACACTGAGCCCGATGTCGCACCTCGACGAGCTGGACGAGTACGAGGCCGAGCTCGAGCTCGCGCTCAAGAAGGAGTACCAGGCGGTCTTCGGGCTCTTCCGCTACTGCGTGCTGACCCAGGACGCGACCTACCTGTGCAACACGCTCGACGTCCGCCAGACGGTCTCGACCGCTCAGGGGATGCCGTTTTTCCAGCTCGAGCTGGAGGACGTCTGGGTCTGGGACAAGAACCGTCCGACGCGGATGATCCCGCGCGCGAAGGTCTTCACCGGGGGAGACGTCACCATCGAGGAGCTGCGCGGCGAGGGTGACGAGCCGACGCTGACCGCGGAGGCGCTCGCCGAGCGGATCGGCGAGCCGCTCCGCGACGACGACGTCTAAGGCGCGCGGTAGGCTCGCGCCGCGATGCTGCTCGCGGTCGACGTCGGGAACACGCAGACGGTCTTCGGGCTCTACGACGGGTCGACGCTCGGCGACCGCTGGCGGATCGCGACGGAGGCGCAGCGCACCGGCGACGAGCTCGGGGCGCTCCTCTCGGACTTTCTCGACCTGACGGCGCTCGAGGGGATCTGCCTCTCCTCGACGGTGCCGCGCCTCGTCCGCGAGTACGAGCACCTCGCCGAGCGCTGGGCGAAGGCGCCGCTGCTCGTGCTCGGGCCGGGGGTCGCTACCGGCATCGCCATCCACTACGACGATCCGCGCGAGATCGGCCCCGACCGGATCGCGAACGCCGTCGCCGCGCGGGAGCGGTTCGGGCCGCCGGTGATCGTGGTCGACTTCGGCACCTCGACCAACTTCGACATCGTCTCCCCCGCGGGCGACTACGTCGGCGGCGTGCTCGCGCCCGGGATCGAGACGTCGATGGAGGCGCTGTTCGCGCGCGCAGCGCGCCTGGTCAAGGTCGACTACGCGGAGCCGCCGCACGTGATCGGCAAGACGACCGAGCAGGGGCTCCGCTCGGGGCTCGTCTACGGCTTCGCGGGGCAGGTGGACGGGATCGTCGCCGCCATCCGCGGCGAGCTCGGCGTCGAGGCGCGCGTGGTCGCGACCGGCGGCCTCGCCGACCTGATCGCGCCCCACTCCCGCACCATCTCCACCGTCGAGCCGTTCCTCACCCTCGACGGCCTCCGCCTGATCTGGGACCGTAACAACCCCGCCTAGGAGAAGAAGGGGGCGTACGGGGGAAACATGGTTCCTCCGTGGAGCGAGCCGGCCTCGCGGGCTCGCGCTGCGCTACCCGCCGCCGTAGATCGAGATCGGGAGCCGGTCGAGCAGGACCTCGTCCGCGGGGTCGGGCAGCTCGGCCTCCAGGCGGGCGACGAGCTCGGCGGCGCCGGGCGTGGCCGCGAGCAGGCGCGTCACGACCTCCTCGGTGCTCTCGAGCTGCACCAGCTCCTGCTTGAACGGCTTCGGGAAGCGGCCGTGGCCGAGGTACCACCCGTAGAACTTCTTCAGGAAGCCGCGCGCTCGTCGCTCGCCCAGCTCGCGCACGGTCTCGCGGACGAAGACGACGAGCTCGGCGACCACCTCCTCGCGGCTCGGAACGACCGGCTCGCCGTCGAGGATCTCGCGGAGCAGCCACGGGTTCCCCTGCGCGCCGCGCGCGACCATCACTGCGGCCGCGCCGGTCGCGTCCAGCACCGCCTCCGCGCGCGCCCGCGAGACGACGTCGCCGGAGGCGATCACCGGCACGTCCACGAGCTCGACCAGCTCGGCCGTCAGGGAGTGGTCGGCGTAGCCGGTGTACATCTGCCGGGCGGAGCGGGGATGGAGCGTCAGCGCCGCCGCGCCCGCCTCGACCAGACGCGGGCCGAGCTCGAGGCAGGCGCGCGAGCCGTCCTCGACGCCGCGGCGCAGCTTGACCGTCACCGGCACGGAGACCGCCGACGCCACCGCCTCGGTGATCCGGCACGCGAGATCCGGGTCCTCGAGCAGGTGCGCGCCGGCGCCGGTCTTCGTCACCTTCTTCACGGGGCAGCCGAAGTTCATGTCGACGATGTCGGCGCCGGCAGCCTCCACGATCCGGGCCGCCTCCGCCATCGCCCGCGGCTCCGACCCGAAGATCTGGATCGCGAGCGGGTGCTCGTCCGCCGCCACCCGCAGGTAGCCGAGGGTGCGCTCGTTGCGGTGCTCGATCCCCGCGCAGGAGACCATCTCCGAGCAGACGAGCCCGGCGCCGAAGCGGCGCCCCTGCCGGCGGAACGCCTGCACGCTGACGCCCGCCATCGGGGCCAGGACGACGCGGGTCGGCACCTCGACCGGGCCGATCCACCACGACTCTCTCAGGTTCACGGACAACCCGCCGCGATCGTAGCCGCGAGGTGTTGACGGCGGTTCCACCGGGGGGTACCATCCGCCCCCGCCGGAGGGCCGGTTCGGGGCCTGCCGGCAGTTTTTGTACGGGGTCCAGGAGGCCGACTTGAAGGAAGTAATCCTCACGCCCGAGGGCTACAAGAAGCTTCAGGAAGAGATCGAGTTCCTGTCCACCGTGCGACGGCGGGAGGTCGCGGAGCGCATCCGCCTGGCGCGTGAGTTCGGAGACATCGCCGAGAACGCCGAGTACGACGCGGCCAAGAACGACCAGGCCCACCTCGAGGCCCGCATCGCCCTGCTCGAGGAGCGGCTCAAGAACGCGCGCGTCGTCACGAAGAAGGAGATCAACACGGGCGAGGTCTCGGTCGGCACGACGGTGCGCCTCAAGGACCTCACGTCGAACAAGACCGTCGAGTACCACATCGTCGGCTCCGCCGAGGCGAACCCGGCCGAGATGAAGCTCTCGAACGAGTCGCCCGTCGGCAAGGCGATCATGGGCCGCAAGAAGGGCGACGTGGTCGAGGTCTCGGCCCCCCGCGGGGCGCTGAAGTTCAAGATCATGGAGATCAAGGCGGCCTAGACGGCGTCTCCGAGCCCACCTCGATGATCGACCTCCACGCGCACGTGCTGCCGGGGGTCGACGACGGTCCGGCGACGCTCGACGCGAGCCTCGAGCTGCTGCGCGCCGCGCACGCCGACGGGATCGTCCGCATCGCGGCGACGCCGCACGTCCGCGCGGACTTCCCGACTCCCGTCGCCGCGATGGAGCGGCTGGTCGCCGAGGTGAACGAGGCCGCGCGGGCGCAGGGGATCTCGGTCGAGGTGCTCCCGGGCGGCGAGCTCGACCTCGCCTACTTGGAGGAGCTCGACGACGACGCGCTCCGCCGCTTCGGCCTCGGCGGCAACCCACGCCTGCTCCTGCTCGAGTGCCCCTACGCGGGCTGGCCGCTCGCCCTGCGCGACGTCGTCTTCCGGCTCGCCGCGCGCGGCTTCTCCGTGGTGCTCGCCCACCCGGAGCGGAACGCCGAGGTGCAGGAGCGACCCGACCTGCTCCGCCCGCTCGTTGACGCGGGCGTGCTCGTGCAGCTCACCGCGGCGTCGCTCGACGGCCGGCTCGGCAGGCAGGCGCAGGCGTGCGCGCGCGCGCTGCTCGACGACGAGCTCGCGCACCTCGTCGCGAGCGACGCGCACGGGCCCTCGACCCGGGCGGCTGGCCTCTCGTCGGCGGTCGAGGCGCTGCGCGACGAAGCGCTCGGGCGCTGGCTCGTCCGCGAGGTCCCTGCTGCGCTCGTCGCAGGCGAGACGCCGCCGCCGCGCCCGCGGCGGCGGCGCACCCGTCGGCTGCTCTCCTTCCGGCGCGCGTAGACTCGCGCGTCATGGCAGCGACCACGGCGCCGAAGCGCTTCCCCGACCGCGACGAGGTCGCCGCCGTGCGCGCCGAGGCCGAGCTGCTCGAGCCGGGCGCGACCGGCGAGGCGACGCGGCGGCTCGCCGGTCGGGTGATGGCCCGACGGGACATGGGGAAGCTCGTCTTCCTCGACCTCGTCGACCGCTCCGGCCGCATCCAGCTCCTCTGCCCGCTCGAGCGCACCGGGGAGGTCGACGTCCACCTCGGCGACGTCGTGGGCGTCACCGGCTCGCCGGCGAAGTCGCGCCGCGGCGAGCCGTCGCTGCTCGTGGACGCGCTCGAGGTGCTCTCGCGCATCCGCACGCCGCTTCCCGACACCTTCCACGGCCTGACGGACGTCGAGCTGCGCTACCGCAAGCGCTACCTCGATCTGCTGATGAACGAGGAGTCCCGTGAGGACGCCCTCGTGCGCTCGCGCATGGTGGCGGCGATCCGCCGCATTCTCGACGGCTGGGGCTTCGTCGAGGTGGAGACGCCGGTCTTGCAGCCGCGCTACGGCGGCGCGTTCGCGGAGCCGTTCGTCACCCACTGGAACTCGCTCGGCGAGGACCGCTACCTGCGCATCGCCACCGAGCTCTACCTCAAGCGGCTGATCGTGGGCGGGCTGGAGAAGGTCTACGAGATCGGCAAGGACTTCCGCAACGAGGGCGTCTCCTTCAAGCACCACCCCGAGTTCACGATGCTCGAGTGGTACGAGGCGTACGCCGACTACCGCGACACGATGGAGCGGATCGAGCAGCTCGTCGCGCGCACCGC
>JADGHP010000049.1 GCA_019683855.1 Thermoleophilia bacterium | reverse complement strand
CGGCCGGCCGGGCGTCTTCGCCGCGCAGTCGTCGCAGAGGTCGGCCTGCTTCGCGCCGCGACGCGCATCCGCATAGGTGAGACGCATCACGGCTCCGCGTCCCTCGTCGACTTCCTTTCCGCAGCTGTCGCAAACGAGCACTGTCTTGCGAGCCACCATTCCTCCTTGTCGTGGTCTAGAGGCACGAAAAGCGTAGCGAAAAGCAAGGGAAATGTGCATCGGCTCGCATGAAACCGCGAATCTACCGTCGAGCGATGCTGTCTGAGCATCCCGTCGCCGCCCGGCGGTTTTGTCACGTACGGCGCAAGGACGACGCCCGAATGAGAGATGTGGAATTCGCCGACGACTCCGGTAGTCGACTGAGCTTCAGCAGGCGTGATCGCGGCGCGGGCGCGATGCGACGTGAAGGCGTTTCTTCGCCTCTTGCTGCTCGCGAAGAGCACCACTCCGCGATCGTCGAGGTGGTCGACGTGCATCGTGCGGCGATCCGCACGTTCACGTGCGCGGACACGCACCGCCGTCAGCGGCGTCCCTCCGGCGACACGCGGGTACCATCCGGCGCCGGATGCGAGACGAGCGGACGATCGTCGTCCTCGAAGGCGACCAGACGGGTCAAGAGCTGCTGGAGGAGGCGCTCCGCGTGCTCGCGCCGTCCGTGATCGGGATCGAGCTGGAGCTCCCGCGCTTCGACCTCTCGCTCGAGCGGCGCCGCGCCACGTCGAACGGTGTCGTCTACGAAGCTGCAGCGGCGATTCGCGAGCACGGTCTCGGCCTCAAGGCGGCGACGGTGACCCCGGAGGCGCGCGGCGACGTCGGCTCGCCCAACCGGATCCTGCGCGAGGAGATCGGCGGCAAGGTGATCGTCCGCACGGGACGGCGCATCCCCGGGGTGGCGCCGCTCGGCGGCGTTCATGCGCCGATCTCGATCGTGCGGATGGCGGTCGGCGACGCGTACGGGGCGAGGGAATGGCGCGAGGGAGAGGGCGAAGGCGAGGTCGCCTTCCGCACCGAGCGGATCGAGCGGCGCGTCTGTCATGCCGTCGCCGAGTTCGCATTCAGGCAGGCGGAACGCACCGGCGCGAAGGTCTTCGGCGGGCCCAAGTACACCGTGAGCCCGACGTACGAGGGGATGCTGAAGGAGGAGATGGACGCCGCGGCCGCTCGGCATCCCGACGTGCCGTACGAGCCCCAGCTGATCGACGCGACGTTCGCGCTCCTCCTCTCCACCAGCGGGGAGCCGCTCGTCATCCCCGCGCTCAACCGCGACGGCGACATCCTCTCCGACCTGGTGCTGCCGCTGTTCGGGTCGATCGCCGCCTCCGAGTCGCTCCTCGTCGCCTTCGAGGACGACCTCGAGCCCGCCGCGATCATGGCCGAGGCGGCGCACGGCACGGCGCCGTCGCTCGCCGGCAAGGACGTCGCCAACCCGATGGCGATGATCCTCGCCGGCGCCGCCCTGCTCTCGCACACGGGCGAGGACGGCCAGCGCGCCGGTCGCGCCATCCGCGAGGCCTGCCTCGAGGCGGTGGCGCAGGGCGCGCGCACCGCCGACCTCGGCGGCCACCTCGGGACGCGCGAGTTCACCGATGAGGTGATCGCGCGCGTCCGAGCGAAGCTCGACGTCTGGGCGACGCTGTGAGGCGAGCTCGATCAGGTCAGGCTCCCGAGACGACGCGTGACGACAGGTCGAGCGGTCTTCGCGCTCAGGAGGCGACGGCGGGCAGCCACTCGTCCCAGCCGTCCGCCCACGTCTCGACGAACAGCTCGACGACCATCGGGTCGAACTGCGTGCCCGCGCAACGGCCGATCTCCGCGAGCGCGCGCTCGTGCGAGAGCGGGCGACGGTAGGGTCTCGGAGAGATCATCGCGTCGAACGCATCGGCGACGGCGAGGATCCGGGCCTCGAGCGGAATCGAGCGGCCACGCAGGCCGGCCGGGTAGCCGCCCCCGTCCCAGCGCTCGTGGTGGAAGAGCACGTACGGCAGGGCGTGGCGCGCGCCTCGCAGCGGCAGCACGATCTTCGCTCCCGCTCGGGGATGGTTGCGGATCTCCGCCAGCTCCTCGACGGTCAGGGGGCCCGTCTTGCGCAGCACCTCGCGCCGCACGGCCACCTTGCCGATGTCGTGCAGCGGCGCCGCGAAGCGAAGCGACCCGATCCGCTCGCGATCCCAGCCGAGACGCATCGCGACGGGCTCGGCGAGCGCCGCCACTCGCGCACCGTGCCCGTGCGTCTGGTCGACGGCCTCGATCGCGCGGGAGATGGCAGCCAGCATGCCCGGGGCTCGTTCCGCGCGTCCGCGCCGAATCCTCCGGGCCTACCGCCAGATGCCGCCGATCGGTCTCGCCCGCGCCGAGAGCCCGAGCCGGGGGAGCCCCCAGGCGTCCTCGATCGTGCGCAGCAGCCCGTAGTGGTTCGTCGGCCGCGCGAAGACCGCGCCGGGCCGCACGGTCGGACCGAGCGCGAGCGCCTCGACGTTCCCGCCGCCGCCCTCGTCGGTCGAGCCCTCGTCGAAGACGACGAACACGACGCCGCCCGCGAGCGCCCGTGAGCCGAGCAGCGGCACGACGTGCTCGCGCAGCCACGCGTCCCCGGTCGCGATCGAGCAGTCGTGCATGTCGTTGCAGAGGTCGGGGACGACGAGCGCGAAGTCGGGCAGCCGGTTGCGGGCCGCGTCGCGAGCGAGCTGGGACAGCGGGACGACGCGCTCGCGGCGGCGCGGCGACTCCGCGACGTCGCGGAAGTAGAGGAAGGGATCGTGCTTCTTCGCGTAGCGGCCGGCCGAGCCTCCGGTGAACCCCGGGTACGGCAGACCCTCCGCGTACGTCTTCCACGTGCGTCCGGCGGCCTCGAGCGTGTCGGCGAGGTTGCGGGCGGCGACGACGCAGTCGGTGCAGTCGCTCGCGATCCCGTGCGTGGAGCCCGAGACGAGGGCGAGGTAGTTGGGCAAGCTCGGGTGCGCGACGCCGTCGTAGCGGGTCAGGGTCGCGTACCGCCGCCCGAGCGCATGGAAGGTCGGAGCGTCCCGGCTGCCGACGATCTCGCCGCGCTCGTGGTTCTCGAAGACGACGACGAGCACGTGCGTGAAGCGTGGCAGCGGCACCGAGGGCGGCGGCGGCCCCGCCGGAGGCGTCCACCCGGAACCGCCTGCGCACGCGGACGTCGCGAGCGCGACGACCGACGCGAGCGCGGCGCCCGCGAGGGCGGCGCGGCGTGTCAGAGACGCTCCTCCAACCGCTTGCCGAGCAGGTGGACGGCCAGGAACCCGATCACCGCGACCGCCGCCGCTGCCGCGCCCGCGAACAGGCCGTAGCGCGCGATCGCGTCGGCGGCCGCATGGCCCGCGTAGTAGGAGACGAGGCCGACCGAGGTCGCCCACACGATCCCGCCGGCCGCGTTCCAGAACAGGAACCGCCACCACGCCATCTGCCCCAACCCCGCAACCCACGCGGCCGTGTAGCGCAGCACGGTGATGAAGCGCCCGAAGAACACGGTCTTCCCCCCGTGTCGCTCCATCAGGCGCTCCGCCCTCGGCAGGACGCGGTCCGCGTAGCGCCGCAGCCAGCGCCAGCGGCGGAAGAGCGCGCGTCCTCCCAGCCGGCCGAGCAGCCAGTAGCCGAGGTTGTCGCCGACGATCGCTCCCGCGGCGGCGAGCCCGATCACCCAGCCGATCTCGTAGTGTCCTTGCGCGGCGAGCACGCCGAAGGTGATCAGCGCGGTCTCGCCCGGCAACGGCAAACCGAACGACTCCAGCATGACCACGGCGAACAGCAGCGGCAGGCCGTGGCTGGTGAAGAACTGGGCCACCGGCCCGAGTGTACGGGCAGCCGCGCGCGTCCCTCGACGCGAGCGTGTGACGGTACCCCCTGAAGCGGTCGCGCGGCGCGCTTAGAGTTACGCGCGATGAGGGTCGGGGTTGCGAGGGAGACGACGCCGGGCGAGCGCCGGGTCGCGCTCGTGCCCGAGACCGCAGGCAAGCTTGCGGCCACGGGATTCGAGGTCGTCGTCGAGAGCGGCGCGGGCGCAGGCGCGTCGTTCGCCGACGAGGCGTACACGGCCGCCGGGGCCACGCTCGGTGACCCCTGGACGGCCGATCTCGTGGCGAAGGTGCGCAAGCCGTCTCCCGACGAGCGGGCGCGGTTGCGGGAGGGGCAGCTCCTCGTCGGCTTCCTCGACCCGCTCGCCGACCGCGAGGGCGTCGAGGCGCTCGCCGCCCGCGGCGTCGTCGCGTTCGCGATGGAGTCGATCCCGCGCATCACGCGCGCGCAGCCGATGGACGCCCTCTCCTCGCAGGCGACCGTCGCCGGCTACAAGGCCGCGCTGCTCGCCGCGGAGCACCTCCCCCGGTTCTTCCCGATGCTGATGACCGCAGCCGGCACGGTGCCGCCGGCGAAGGTGCTCGTGATCGGCGCCGGCGTCGCCGGGCTGCAGGCGATCGCGACCGCGCGGCGGCTCGGCGCGGTCGTGACCGGCTTCGACGTGCGTCCGGTCGTGCGCGAGCAGATCGAGAGCCTCGGCGCGAGCTGGCTCGACCTCGGCGTCAGCGGCGCCGAGGCGGAGGGCGGCTACGCGCGCGAGCTGACCGCCGAGGAGCAGCAGGCCCAGCAGGCGGCGCTCGAGCAGCGTATCGGCGACTTCGACTGCGTGATCACCACCGCGGCGGTCCCCGGTCGGGCCGCTCCCCGGATCATCCCCGCGACCGCCGTCGAGGCGATGCGGCCGGGCTCGGTGATCGTCGACCTCGCCGCCGAGACGGGCGGCAACTGCGAGCTGACGGTTCCCGGAGAGGTCGTGGAGCGCGCGGGCGTGACGCTCGTGGGCCTGACGAACCTGCCCGCGACGATGCCCTACCACGCGTCGATGCTCTACTCGCGCAACGTCCAGGCGCTGCTCTCCCACCTCGCGCCCGAGGGGACGCTCGCGCTCGACTGGTCGGACGAGATCACCGCCGGCGCCTGCGTCGCGGGCAGGAAGGAGGTGCCCGCGTGAGTCACGGCACGCTGCTCGTCTTCGAGGTGACGATCCTCGTGCTCGCCATCTTCCTCGGCTTCGAGGTGATCTCGAAGGTGCCGACGCTGCTGCACACGCCGCTCATGTCGGGCACGAACGCGATCCACGGGATCGTGATCGTGGGCGCGATGCTCGTGCTCGGGCTCGACCACAAGGGGCCGTTCACGTGGGTGGTCGGCTTCCTCGCCATCGTGCTCGCGTCCGCGAACGTCGTCGGCGGCTTCGTCGTCACCGACCGGATGCTCGAGATGTTCCGCAAGCGCGAGCCCGCGAAGCCGGTTGACGCGTCCAAGGACGGAAAGGGCCCGGCGTGAGCGTCAACGTCAGCAACCTCCTCTACCTGATCACGATCGTCACCTTCGTCCTCGCCCTGCGCTTTCTGTCGAGCCCGGCGCACGCGCGGCGCGGCAACCAGATCGGCGCGCTGGGGATGCTCGTCGCGATCGTCGTCACGTGGGTGAAGACCGGCGGGACGAGCTGGTGGGCGCTCGCGATCGGGATGCTGATCGGCGGCGGCTTCGGGGCGGTGGCGGCGCGCAAGGTGAAGATGACCGCGATGCCGCAGATGGTGGCGCTGTTCAACGGCGTCGGCGGCGGCGCGGCGGCGCTGATCTCGCTCGCGGAGCTGCACCGCATCCTCCCGGAGCCGGGCGCGCCGAAGGTCGACATCTCGCTCGCGATCGTCCTCTCCGCTCTGATCGGGTCGATCTCGTTCGCCGGATCGATGGTCGCGTTCGCGAAGCTGCAGGAGCTGATCCACGGCCGACCGATCACCTACCCGGGTCAGCAGTTCGGCAACGGCGGCCTCTTCCTCGCGGCGCTCGCGCTCGGGATCGCGCTCGTCGCCGGGGTGCAGGACGAGTGGCTGCTCTGGGGGCTCACCGGCGGCGCGGCGCTCTTTGGGATCCTGTTCGTCCTCCCGATCGGGGGCGCCGACATGCCGGTCGTGATCTCGCTCCTGAACGCCTTCACGGGCCTCGCCGCCGCGGCAACCGGCTTCGAGCTCGAGAACAACGTCCTCATCGTGAGCGGCATGCTCGTCGGGGCGTCCGGCACGCTGCTGACGCTGCTGATGGGGCGCGCGATGAACCGCTCCGTCGCGAACGTCCTCTTCGGCGCGTTCGGCCAGCTGACGGCGGAGGCGGCCGCGGCGGCCGCGGGCGCGGCCGCGGGCACCGTGCGCAGCGCGAGCGCCGAGGACGTCGCCGTGATGCTCGCCTACGCGCACAAGGTCGTGTTCGTGCCCGGCTACGGCCTCGCGGTGGCGCAGGCGCAGCACGACGTGCGCCAGCTCGCCGACCTGCTCGAGGAGAGGGGGGTCGAGGTTTCCTACGCGATCCACCCGGTCGCGGGGCGGATGCCCGGGCACATGAACGTGCTGCTCGCCGAGGCGAACGTCCCCTACCCCCAGCTGAAGGAGATGGAGGACGCGAACCCGGAGTTCGCGCGCACGGACGTCGCGGTGGTCGTCGGCGCGAACGACGTCGTCAACCCGGACGCGCGCTCGAACCAGGGCAGCCCGATCTACGGGATGCCGATCCTGAACGTCGACGAGGCGCAGACGGTGGTGGTGCTCAAGCGTTCGATGAACCCGGGGTTCGCGGGGATCGAGAACCCGCTCTTCTACAACCCGAAGACGGTGATGCTCTTCGGCGACGCGAAGGAGTCCATCACCAAGCTGATCCAGGACGTCAAGGCGCTCTGACGCCGCCTGCGCCCCGCGCCGCGGAGACGCTGCTCAGCGGAAGCTGACCCCGGCGAGCAGGTCGCGCAGGAGCGCCCGCGTCGCCGCCGACTGCGGCAGCGCCGCGAGCTCGTCGGGATCAAACCAGCCGAGCGCGTCGATCTCGTCGTCGCTCGGCGCCGGCTCGCCGGCGACGATGCGGGCGTCGAAGACGGTGGCGACCCACGCCGCCTCGTCGCCGTTCGCGTAGCGGACGCGATGCTCGGGCCCGCCGTAGACGCCCGCGATCCGCAGCGGCTCCACCTCGACCCCGAGCTCCTCGCGGCATTCCCGCCGCGCCGCCTCGCCCGGCCCCTCGCCCGGGTCGACCGCCCCGCCGGGGAGCTGCCAGCGCCCTTCGACGTGGCGCACGAGCAGGATGCGGCCGTCGCGGTCGCGGATCAGCACGTGCGCCGACGGCATGAAGAGGAGGTCGTTGCCGACCTTCTCGCGCAGCGCGCGTACGTACGGCGACATCCCCACGGACCCGACCCTAGCGGGATGTAGCGTTCTGCGCCGTGGTCTTGCTCTTCACCGCCGAGCACGTGCGCCGCGCGGTGCCGCCCGAGCGGGCGGTCGACGCCGTCCGCGACGCGTTCGTCGCCTACGCCCGCGGCGAGTGGACGATGCCGCCGAAGGTGTACGTCCCCGCCTACCCGGCGGGCGACTTCCGGGCGATGCCCGCGCTCGGCGCCGGCTTCGCGCTGCTCAAGTGGGTGACCTCGTTCCCCGGCAACCCCTCGCGCGGGCTGCCAACCGTGTCGGGGCTCGTGCTCGTCTCCTCGGCCGAGGACGGGAGACTGGTCGCGCTGCTCGACGCGGGCGCGGTCACCGCGCTCCGCACCGGGGCGGCGGCGGTGCTCGCCGCCGAGACGCTCGGCCGGCCCGACGCGGAGACGGCGGCGGTGGTCGGCGCGGGCGTGAACGGCGAGGCGACGGCGCTCGCGTTCGCCGCCCGAGGGCGGGCGCCGCTCATCTGGGACGTCGACCGCGAGCGCGCCGCCGCAGTGGCGGAGCGCGTGGGAGGCCGTGCCGCCGCGAGTCGCGAGGAGGCGCTCGCCGCCGACCTCGTTGCGACGGTGACGCCCGGGCGCGAGGTGCTGCTCCCCGCCGGGTCGCTCCGTCCCGGCCAGCACGTGAGCCTGATGGGCGCCGACGGGCCCGGCAAGGCCGAGATCGCCGTCGAGGAGCTCGCCCGCGCGCACGTCTTCTGCGACGACTGGGAGCAGGCGAGCCACGGCGGCGAGTGCGCGGCGGCGGTCGAGGCGGGGGCGCTCGGCCGCGAGGATGTCACCGCCCTCGGCGACGTCCTCGCCGGCACGGCGCCGGGCCGCTCCTCCCCCGAGGAGATCACCGCCTTCGACTCGACCGGTCTCGCCCTTCAGGATCTCGCGATCGCGCTCGCAGCGCTCGAGCGGCGGGACGAGCTCGACCTGCCGCGCGTTCCCCTCGAGGGAGGCGGCGCGGCGAAGGGGAGCGCCTAGGACGAGAACCGCGCCGGGTCGAGCAGCTCGAGCTGGGGCGAGCTGCGACCGAGGATCGCGTCCGCGACGAGCTCGCCGCAGGCGAAGCCGAGCACGTTGCCGTGGCCCGAGTAGCCGCCCGCGACCCAGATCCGGTCGCGGCCGGGGACGCGGCCGACGAGAGGCAGCAGGTCCTGGGTCAGGCCGAAGATGCCCGCCCAGCGGTGCGTGACGCGCACCTCCGAGCCGGCGAGCTCCCGCAGGAACGCCTCGAGCGAGGCCTGGATCGTCGGCGTCGTCTCCTCGACGTCGGTCAGCTCGTCGAGGATCGAGACGTCCCGGAAGCCGCCGAGCAGGATGCGGCGGTCGGGGAGCTGCTGCCAGTAGTCGAAGCCCTGGCGCGCGTAGTGGGGCCGGTCGTAGAGGATCCGGTCGAGCGGCTCGCTCACGACCACCTGGCCGCGCGTGGGCCAGACGAGGTCGGCGAGCTCGGGGACGAGGCCGTGGCCGTAGCCGTCGGTGGCGACGACGACCCGCTCGGCGTCGAGCGTCTCCACGTCCCGCACGGGGTCGTGCTCGCGGATCTCGACGCCGGCCTCGGCGGCCCGGGCTGCGAGACGCCGCACGAAGCGCGCGGGCTGGATGGCGCCGTCGCCGGGGTGGTGGATCGCGCCGTGGAAGCGGCCGGCTGCGCCGCCGGGGACGTCGTCGAGCCACTCGGCCTCGTGCCCGTCCTCGCGCAGCGCCACGTACTCGGCGCGGATCGCCTCGCGCTCCTCCTCGTCGGCCGCGAGGCGGTAGCTGCCGGTGCGCCGGAGCGCGTCGCCGGCGAGCGAGGCGATCCGGTCGAGCGCCTCCTCGGTCCAGCGCCAGAAGGCCGCCGCCCGCTCGGCGCCGTAGGTGTCGCGGGCGACGTCGTAGCGGCACGCGCCGCCGCGGAGCGCGAAGCCGCCGTTGCGGCCGCTCGCGCCCTCAGCGATCCGCCGCCGCTCGTGCAAGCGGACGCGCAGTCCCGCCTCGGCGAGTCGAAGCGCGGCCGCGCAGCCGGTGACGCCGCCGCCGACGACGGCGACGTCGACGCGCCTCTCGTGCCGCGTCACAGGACGCGGCGGAACGTCCTCCTCGAGCCAGTACGGCGTGTCCACGATCGGGCCGACTCTAGCCGGGCCGGGCGGGCCGGTAGACGCCGTCCGTGGCGGCGACGAGCCCCGCCAGCTCGAGCTCGACGAGCGCGCGGGCGACCTCGTCCGCGTCGAGGCCGGCGCGGCGCGCCAGCTCGTCCGCGCCTGCAGGCGACTCCCGGAGGAGCGCGAGCAGCCGGCCCGCGGCTTCCTCCGGCTCCGCCGCCGGCGGCGCCTCCGGCTCGACCCCGAAGGCGGCGAGGACGTCTGCGGCGCTCGTGAGGGGCGAGGCGCCCAGCTTGAGCAGCGCGTTCGTGCCGGCGGAGAGCGCGGCGGTGATCTCGCCCGGGACGGCGAGCACCTCGCGTCCCTCCTCGAGCGCGAGGTCGGCGGTGATGAGGGCGCCGCTTCGCTCCCGCGCCTCCACGACCACCGTCGCCCCGCACAGGCCGGCGACGATCCGGTTTCGCGCGGGGAAGCGCCAGGGCGCCGGCTCGACGCCCGGGGCGTACTCGGAGACGATCAGGCCGCGCTCGGCGATACGCCGCGCGAGCTCCGCGTGCGCGGCCGGGTAGTCGCGGTCGATGCCGCAGCCCAGCACGGCGACGGTCGTCCCGCCCGCCTCGAGCGCCCCACGGTGCGCCTCGGCGTCGATCCCGCGCGCGAGACCGCTCACGACGACGAGGCCGGCGGCGGCGAGCTCGCGGGCGAGGCTGCGGGCGACTGCCGCGCCGTACCCGGAGCAGGCGCGCGCGCCGACGATCGCGACCGCCGGCCGCGAGAGGATCTCCGGCTCGCCCTCGCCGCGCAGGAAGAGGCCGGGCGGCGGGTCGTGGATCGCGCGCAGGAGCGGCGGGAAGCCCGGGCTCGACCGCGGCAGGAAGCGGACTCCCGCGGCGCCGAGCTCCTGGAGGAACGCCCGCTCGTCGAAGCGGCGGAGGTGCTCCCGCCAGCGCGGCCCGTGCGGCGGGCGGACGAGGTGCGCGCCCGTCTCGGCTGCGAAGACGGCGAGCGCGAGCTCGCTCACGCGGCTGCGAGCTCCCGCGGCGAGCGGTAGGCGAGCGCCTCGGCGACGTGCTCGGGCAGCACCTCCTCGGAGCCCGCGAGCGCGGCGATCGTCCGGCTCACGCGCGCGACCCGAGCCCGGCCGCGCCCCGAGAGCGGCAGCCGCTCGACGGCGCGCATCAGCA
>JADGHP010000048.1 GCA_019683855.1 Thermoleophilia bacterium | reverse complement strand
GTAGGTGTGCTGGTCGCGCCAGGTGCGCCACATGGCGAAGCCGCAGAGCGCGAGCACGCCGAGGAAGGCGAGCACCTGGAGCCCGTGCGCGCCGCCGTACCAGTCGACGCCGAGGTCGGCGACGGCGAGCAGCGCGGCGCCGTAGAAGACGACCCTCGCCCGCAGCGGCCACGCCGCGATCTCCGCCCGCCGCTCGCGCCAGATCAGGTAGACGAAGAACGCGATCGCGAGCAGGAACGCGACGCGCGCGAGGATGAGCAGCGCGACGAGCGTCGCCTCGAGCTGGAGCACGACGATCGCGAGCGCGACCGCCGCGAGCAGCAGCAACCCGCGCAGCGTCGGGTTCATCTGGGAGAGGAAGCGTCTCATCTGCCGGTCGTGTACGCGCGCACCGCGAGCGCGCCCGCCACGAGCGTAGCGCCGGCGAACCACGCCAGCCGGCCGCGCCGCTCGGCCGGCGCGTACAGCCACGGCGAGAGCGCCGCGAGCAGCGCGAGCGTCCCGTACAGGTAGTGGAGCCGGTCGGGCGCCCGCCGGTGGTCGGAGAGGAGCAGCAGCCCGAGCCCGACCTGCGCCACGAGCAGCGTCTGCGCGAGCGCGAGCAGGTGCGTCACGATCCCGCGCGCCTCCGTCCTCCGGTAGTAGGCGAGCCCGCCCGCGGCGGCCGCGGCGAACGTGGCGGCGAGCACGAGGAAGGCGACCGTGTGGTGGGCGGTCAGCATCGGCGTTCGGACACTACCCCGCCGAGACGCCGAGGTCGCAGGGAGACGGCGGCACGCGACTCGAGCTCCCCTTGCTCACAAACCGGCGGCGAGCGCGAGCCAGCGGCGGTTGCGCGCCTGGGCCTCGATCTGGTCGCCGACGTCCGCGTCCGGCGCGGGCACCCAGTCCTGCTCGACGACGAGCCAGCCGTCGTACCCGTCGAGCTCGGCCAGGAAGGCCACGAGGTCGGCCTCGCCCGAGCCGAGCTCGCAGAACACCCCGCCCCGCCAGGCCTCGTCCCAGCCGCCGGCGCAGCGCAGGATCGCCTGGCGTACGTCCTTGAGATGGACGTGGTCGACCCGGTCGCGCCAGGCGCGCAGCGCGCGCACCGGATCGCCGCCCGCCGCGATCAGGTGGCCCGTGTCGAGCAGCAGGCCGACGTCGGCGAGCTCGAGCAGCCGCTCCACCTCGTCGGGCGTCTGCACGGCGGTGCCCATGTGGTGGTGGAAGGTCGGCTCGAAGCCGCGCTCCCGCGCGCGCTCCACCGCGCGAGCGACGCCGTCCGCGAGTCGGCGCCAGCGTACGGCGCGGCGCGGGCCCGCGTCCGCGAGCACCGGGCGGGCGCTGCGATCGGCGGACGCCGCCGCGAGCAGGTCGAGCGTCCGCTCCAGCTCGGCCAGGTCGAGCTCGGGCGCGTCGAAGCGGATCGGGACGAACGCCCCCGCGAGCGCGAGGCCGCGCCGCTCGAGCCGCGCCCGCAGCTCCTCCCCCTCGCCGAGGTAGCCCGGCGGGCCGAGCTCGGTGCCCTCGTAGCCGGCGGCGGCGATCGCGTCCAGCACCCGCTCCGGCTCGGGGACGTTCGGCAGCACCCCGACCGTGAGCTCGAACGCGCCGTAGCTGACCGGCGCATTGGCGACCCGGATCACCGGACGAGCGGCACGCGCGGGTCGGGCTCGAGCCCCGCCCACGCCGAGCGGATCCAGGCGAGGTCGGGGTCGTCGGCGGCGGCCATCGAGCGCCGCTCGCCCGCGAGCGCGTTCAGGTAGTAGAGGTCGTAGCCGTGCGCGGCGGCCGTCGTGTGGTAGCCGAAGGGGACGAGCATCAGGTCGCCGTCGCGCACCGTGACCGTCTCGTCGACCCCGTGCCGGGGGCTGTACAGGCGCTGCAGCGCGAACGCCTCCGGCCTCGCCGTCCGGTAGTAGTAGGTCTCCTCGAGCACGACCTCCCCCGGTGGGTTGTCCTCGTCGTGCTTGTGCGGCGGGTAGCTCGACCAGTTGCCGGCGGGCGTGAGCACCTCGACCACGAGCAGCCGCTCAGCCGGGAACTCGGGCTTCACGATGTGGTTGATCTGCCGGGTCGCGTTCCCCGCCCCGCGCACCTCGACCTCCACCTGCTCGGGTCGGATGAGCACCGGCTCGCGCCGCCGCTCGCAGCGGGCGCCGCAGATCGCCACCTCCGCGTCGCCCTCGACCCGATAGGGCGTCTCGCGCGGGAGGTAGAGCGCCCACGGCAGCCCGTCGAAGACCGAGGCGCGGCCTCCCAGCTCGTAGCGCTCCCCCTCCGCCTCGACGGCGCAGCGGCCGCCGAGCGGGACGAGCGCCACCTCCACCTCTCCGGTGTCCGCGGCGAAGGGGCCCCGGCGGACGCCGAAGGAGAGGAAGCGCCAGCCCGCCGACTCGGGCGTCACCTGCTCCCACTCGCCCGCGCGCAGCAGAAACGAGCTCATACGAGCGCCGCCTCCAGCTCCTCCAGCCGCGGCATCGCCTCCGAGCACGCAAGCCGCGAGGCGACGATCGCGCCCGCCACCGTCGCCCGGCGCACCGCGTCCACGAGCGCGAGACCGCGCAGGAGGCCGTGCCCGAGCGCCGCCGCGAACGCGTCGCCTGCGCCCAGGCCGTTGACCACCTCGACCGGATGGCCCGGAACGTCCGTCTCCTCCCCGTGCTCGACGACCGTCGCCCCCCGCTCTCCCCGCTTGAGCACGAGCACCGGCACCTCGCCGAGCCGGGCGGCCGCCACCTCCTCCTCGTTGCCGACGACGACGTCGGCGGCGGCCGCCGCGCGGGCCGCGAGCGCCGGGTACTCCTCCTGCCGCTCCCACAGGGTCGGCCGCCAGTCGAGGTCGAAGATCGTCGTCCCCCGATGCTCCTCGACCAGGGCGAGGGTCGTCTCCCGGCTCGGCGACTGGGCGAGGCCCGTGCCGGTCGCGTAGAGCAGGGGAGCGGAGGCGATCTCCTCCCGGTCGAGGTCGTCGAGGGAGATCTGCCAATCCGGAGCGGTCGGCCGCCGGTAGAAGGTGATCGGGAAGCGGTCGGGCGGCCACACCTCGCAGAAGGTCGGCGGCGTCGGCCAGTACGGGTCGGTCGCGAGCCAGCGCACATCCACCCCCTCGGTCGCAAGCCAGGAGCGTACGAACTCGCCGTGCCCGTCGTCGCCGACCCGGGAGACGATCGCCGCACGCACCCCGAGCCGGGCGAGCCCCGTCGCCGTGTTGCCCGCGAACCCACCGACGAAGCGCGTGTAGGTGCGCACCTCGCGCAGCGGGGTCTCGATCGCGTTCGGGTAGAGGTCGATCCCCACCCGCCCGACGACGACCGCCTCGATCACAGGTAGCTCCGCTCGGCCGCCCGAGCCGCCTCGTAGCGCTCCCGCGCCTCTCGCACCGAGCCGACCTCCGACACCGCCGCCACGGGGACGTCCCACCAGCTCTCGTACGAGGGCACCGCCTCGTAGCGGTCGACCTCGACCGCGACCACGACCGTGCGCTCCACCCCCCTCGCCGCCTCCAGGGCCGCGCGCAGCTCCTCGATCGTCCTCGCCCGGATCGCGTGCGCGCCGAGCGCCTCGGCGTTCGCGGCCAGGTCGACCGGCAGCAGGGGCGCGGGATCGTCGTCTGAGTCGAGCCCCAGCGACCCGTCCCGCCGGAAGCGGTACTGCGTCCCGAAGCCCTCCGTGCCGAGCGAGCGCGAGAGGCTGCCGATCGAGTTGAAGCCGTGGCTGTCGACGAGGACGATCGTCAACTTGAGCCCCTCCTGGATGGAGGTGACGATCTCGCTCGAGAGCATCAGGTAGGAGCCGTCGCCGACGAGCACGTACACCTCGCGCTCGGGCGCCGCCAGCTTCACCCCGAGCCCGCCGGCGATCTCGTAGCCCATGCACGAGTAGCCGTACTCGACGTGGTAGCCCTTCGGGTCGCGCGTCCGCCACAGCTTGTGCAGCTCGCCGGGAAGCGACCCGGCCGCGCAGACGACCACGTCCTGCGGCCGCGCCGCCGCCTCGACGGCGCCGATCACCTCGCTCTGGGCCGGCAGCGGCCCGTGGCCGAGCCCGTAGAGGCGCTCCACCTCGGCGTTCCACTCCCGGTTCAGCGCCGCCGCCCGCTCGCGGTAGGGGTCGTCGACCGACCAGCCCTCGAGGAGCTCCCCGAGCCGCTCGAGCGTCACGCGCGCGTCGCCGACGAGCTGGAGCCCGGCGTGCTTGGCGGCGTCGAAGTCGGCCACGTTCACGTTGACGAAGCGCACGTCGGGGTTGCGGAACGCCGTCTTCGAGGCGGTGGTGAAGTCGGACCAGCGCGTGCCGACGCCGATCACGAGGTCGGCCTCGGCCGCGATCCGGTTCGCCGCGAACGTCCCGGTGACGCCGATCGCCCCGAGCGCCGAGGGGTGATCGAACGGGAGCGAGCCCTTCCCCGCCTGGGTCTCGCCGACCGGGATCCCCGTCGCGTCGCAGAGCGCGCGCAGCGCCTCCGTCGCCTCGGAGTAGATCGTCCCGCCGCCGGAGACGACGAGCGGCCGCCGGCTGGCGCGGATCGCCTCCGCCGCCGCGCGCAGGAGCGCCGGGTCGGGCTCGGGGCGCGGCACGCGCCAGACGCGGCGGGCGAGGAACGCCTCCGGGTACTCGTAGGCCTCCGCCTGCACGTCCTGGGGGAATGCGAGCGTGACGGCGCCGGTCTCGGCCTGGTTGACGAGCACGCGCATCGCCTGGAGCGCCGCCGGGATCACCTGCTCGGGCCGCCAGATGCGGTCGAAGTAGCGCGAGACCGGGCGGAAGCAGTCGTTCACCGACACGTCGCCCGCCCACGGGGTCTCGAGCTGCTGCAGCACCGGGTCGGGGCGCCGCGAGGCGAACACGTCGCCGGGGAGGAGCAGCACCGGCAGCCGGTTCACCGTCGCGAGCGCCGCGCCGGTGACCATGTTGGTGGCCCCCGGCCCGATCGAGGTGGTGCAGACGAGCGTCCCCAGCCGGTTCCGCATCCGGGCATAGCCGGCCGCCATGTGCACCATCGCCTGCTCGTTCCGCGCCTGGTAGTAGGTGAGCGACTCCGGGCTCTCGAACAGGGCTTCGCCGATGCCGGCGACGTTGCCGTGCCCGAAGATGCCGACGCAGCCGGCGAAGAACCGATGCTCGACCCCGTCCCGCTCCACGTGCTGGGCGGCGAGGAAACGGACGAGCGCCTGGGCGGCTGTGAGCCTGACCGTCCTCACGACGTCCGCGTCAGCTCGGCGGTCAGCTCCTCGAGCTCGTGCTGCAGCTCGGCCAGCTCGCGGCCGCCCGCCATCAGCTTCACGAGCTCCTGCGCGTCCAGCTCGCTCTTTCCGTACGTGCCGAGGCTCCGGCCACGGTTCAGGATCACGAAGCGGTCGCCGACCGGGTAGGCGTGGTGCGGGTTGTGCGTGATGAAGATGACCGCCACCCCGCGCTCCCGCGCCTGGAGGATGTAGCGCAGGACGACCCCCGCCTGCTTCACGCCGAGCGCGGAGGTCGGCTCGTCGAGGATGAGGACGCGGGCGCCGAAGTACACCGCGCGCGCGATCGCCACCGACTGGCGCTCGCCGCCCGAGAGCGTGCCCACCGGCTGGTCCGGGTCGCGGATGTCGATGCCCATGCCGCGCAGCTCCTCCCGTGCGATGCGCCTCGCGGCCGCGGAGTCCAGCCAGCGCAGCGGCCCGATCCCCTTGCGCGGCTCGGCGCCGAGGAAGAAGTTGCGCCAGATCGACATCAGCGGCACCATCGCGAGATCCTGGTAGACGGTCGCGATGCCAGCGGCGCGCGCGTCCCGGGGCGAGCCGAACCGCACCTCCTCGCCGTCGACCAGCAGCCGCCCCTCGTCGTGCTGGTGGACGCCGGAGAGGATCTTGATGAAGGTCGACTTCCCCGCGCCGTTGTCGCCGAGCAGGCACGTGACCTCGCCCGCGTCGACGTGGGCGGAGACCTCCTTCAGCGCGACGACGTTCCCGTAGTGCTTCGAGATCCGGTCGACTTCGAGCAGATGCATCCACTCACCTCGCTCTCTGCGCCCGGCGCCGGACGAGCGTGTTCAACATGACGGCGGCGAACAGGATCGCGCCCTGGAACGTGTAGGTCCAGTTGCTGTCCCACTGCGAGTCGACGATCCCGAGCTGCACCATGCCCAGCATGGCGGCGCCGAAGAACGTGCCGATCACCGAGCCGTAGCCGCCCGTCAGCAGGCAGCCGCCGACGACGGCGCAGATGATGAAGATGAACTCGAGCCCGATGCCCTCCTTCGCCTGCATCGAGCGCAGCTCCAGCGCCTCGATGATCCCCATCAGGGCGGCCACGCCCGAGGTGGCCATGAACAGGGCCATCTTCGTGCGCACGACCGGCACGCCGACGCTGCGCGCGGCCACCGGATCGCCGCCCGCGCTGTAGATCCAGTTGCCGAAGCGCGTCTTCGCGAGCACCCAGGCGCCCACGACCGTGATCGCGATCCACCAGACCACCTTGACCTTGTACTCGTAGACGCTGATCTCCGAGGCGAAGAAGCGGCGCGCCGAGGCGAAGCCGCGCGCCTCGTCGATGCCCTGGATCGCCGTCTGGCCGGTCAGCTTCAACGTCCCCGCCGCGTTCACGCCCTGGAGGACGAAGAAGGTGGCGAGCGTGACGATGAAGCTCGGGAGCTTCGTCCTCACCACCGTGAACCCGTTCAGGAAGCCGACCGCGAGGCCGAAGAGGAGGACGAGCGCCATCGCCGGCCACACGTTCATGCCCGCGTGGGTGGTCAGGTACCCGAGCAGAAGTCCCGAGCTGCCGATCATGACGCCCGCGGACAGGTCGAACTCGCCCCCGATCATGAGCAGCGCCACCGGCACGGCCACGATCCCGTACTGGGCGGCCTGGTCGGTCCAACCGGCCGCGATCGCCGGGTCGCCGAGCCAGTTCACCGCACGGGCGAAGTAGCCGAAGGCGAAGAAGACCGCGATCGCGCCGAGCAGGGCACCGATGTCCGGCCGGGAGAGCAGTCGGCTCAGGAAGCCGGCTCGGAGCAGGCGCTCGTCGCGGTGGACGCTCTCGACTGCAGTCTGGCCCATCTCCGTCGACTCCCCAGGGTGGGCGATCCGGGATCGCCCACCCTGCGCTCCTTCCCGCTAGCGGGTTCCCTTCGCGGCGAGCGCGGCGACCTTCTTCGCGTTCGCCTTGTTGATGATCCCCGGCCCGGTCAGGACCGGCTGGCCGTTCCCGACCGTGTTCAGGTTCGTCACGTAGAGGACGGCGAAGACGACCGGCAGGTAGCCCTGGAGGTACTGCTGCTGGTCGATCGCGAACAGCATCCTGCCGGCCTCGATCTCCTTGATCGCGCCGCCGACGTCGAACGTGCCCGCCTTCGTCCCCTTCGGAATCACGTCCAGGCAGGGGATGGTCACGTCCGGGTCGAGGCCGAGGAAGCCGTCCAGGGTCTTGTCGGCCGCGAAGGCCGCCTTCACCTTGGCCTTCGTACCCGGGATGTCCGACTTCGCGTTGGGGATCGTCAGGATCTTGACGCCCTTGGAGCCGAGCACCGACTTGACGCCGTTCGCCCGCTGAGTCAGGCCGGAGTTGCTCGCCTCGTGGATCACGATCAGGACCTTCTTGACGCCAGCCTTCTTGAACTCCTTGCCCGCGCCCTGGCCGGCGATGTCCTCCGTCTGGCCGACGTGGACCTCGTAGGTCGGCAGGTAGTCGAAGGCACCGAGGCCGGAGTTCACGGTGATGATCTCGATCCCCTTCTTGGAGGCGTTCGTGAGCGGGTCCTTGAGCGCGCTCGCGTCGGGTACCGAGGTCGCGATCACGTTCGCCTTGGCGGCGATCGCGGCGTTGATCCCGGCCACCTGCTTGGCGACGTCGTTGTTCGCGTACACCTGGGTGACGCTCACGCCCCGCCCGCGCAGGTCCTTGGCGGCCTGGTCGACGCCCCGCTTGAAGACCGACCAGAACGACCCCGTGTCGCCGTGCGTGACGACGGCGACCTTGATCTTCCCCGCCTGGCTCGCGCGCGCCGAGACGTTGCGGGCGAGCGCCGCGGCCGGGCTCCCGAGCAGCGTCGCCCCAGCCGCGGCGAGGCCGCCCGAGAGGAGAACGTCCCGCCGGCTGAGACCTCGCGTCTCTCCATTCAGCAGCTTCAGCTCGTCCATCGCGTCAACCCTCCTTCTCGTGTTGGAATCTGGCCCAATCGATGCGACCGCTCGGGTCGCTCGAACGACTCCGTGGGAGCGGTCGGCTGAGCGTCCGCCTGGTTGCCGAGAGCTCCCTCGTGGCTCCCTCACCTCCCTCGCGTCTGACTCACCGCGACGCCACCCGCGGCGAGCCGGCCTCCGCCGCCCCCGCCGCCGGACTCACGGAAACGGGTCGTCCGGCGTCGAGCGAGCGTCGGCATGCCTCGGCGAGCACGAGCGCGGCCACGCCGTCCGCTCCCGTCACGGCGGGCTCGACGTCGTCCCGGATCGAGGCCGCGAAGTGCTCGAGCTCGAGACGGTAGGCCTGCGGGTAGCGCTCGATGAAGTCCGACACCCAGTCGAGCCGTGCGCCGCCCGCGGAGAGCCACGTCGTGTGCAGCCGCCGATGGTCGCCGACCCGCACCGTCGCCTTCGAACCGACCACCTCGGTCGAGCACTCGTACCCGTAGCCGGCCACGCGGCTGTTGTCGACGACGCCCAGCGCCCCGTTCTCGAAGCGGAGCGTGACGACGGCGTTGTCGATGTCGCCCACGTCCGCGAACGACGGATCCGAGAGCGCGGCCCCGAACGCGGCCACCTCCGCGATCTCGCCCACCATCCAGCGAGCCGTGTCCAGGTCGTGGATGGTCATGTCGACGAAGAAGCCGCCGGAGTTGCGGATGTAGTCGAGCGAGGGCGGCGACATGTCGCGGAGCGACGTCCGGAAGAGGTAGACGTCCCCGAGGTCGCCGTTCCGGATGCGCGCGGTCGCCGAGACCCAGTCGGGGTCGAAGCGGCGGTGGAAGCCCACCTGGAGCTTGATGCCCGCCCGCGCGGCGGCCTCCGTCGCCCGCTCCGCCTCCTCCACCGCGAAGGCGAGCGGCTTCTCGCAGAGCACGTGCTTGCCGGCCCGCGCGGCCTGCTCGATCATGGCCACGTGCAGCGGCGTCGGCGTCACGAGGACGATCCCTTCGAGGCGGTCGTCGGCGAGCAGGTCCTCGTAGTCCGTCGACCAGGCGCAGCCGAGCTCCTCGCCCATCCTCCGCGCCAGCCCCTCGTCGGCGTCGACGACCCGGACGAGCTCGATCCCACGCGCCGCGGCCGCGTTCTCCGCGTGCAGTCTGCCCATGCGACCGAGCCCGGCCACCCCGAGTCGTACCCGGCGGGTCACCGCCACGGCCTCCCGCGGCCGCCCCTGCGCTTCGTCGCGCCGCTCACGGAAGCGCTTACTGTAAGCGCTTACTCCCGGCCAGTCAAGGATCGCCTCTCCCCCGCCTCCGGCGCGGCGCGGGCGCGGTCGAGCTGCGGACGACGAGCGTCGGCTCGAGGAGGTAGCGCAGCTTGCGCACCCGGCGGCCGTTGATCAGGTCGATCAGGATCTCGGTCGCGCGCCGCGCGATCTCGACCGCCGGCTGGTGGATCGTCGTCAGCGGCGGGATCGTGTGCGCGGAGAGGCGAAGGTCGTCGAACCCGATCACCGAGACGTCCTCGGGCACGCGCAGGCCGCTCTGGGTGAGCGCGTTGATGGCGCCGATCGCCGAGAGGTCGTTCGCCGCGAACACCGCCGTGAAGGAGACGTCCCGCCCGAGCAGCTCGCGCGTCGCCTCGTAGCCCCCGTCCTCGGAGAACCGCCCGGTGGCGACGAGCCGCGGATCCTCGCGGATCCCGGCGGCGGCGAGCGCTTCCCGGTAGCCGCCGAGACGCTGCGCGCTGATCCGCAGCTCGGGCGCTCCCTCGATGTGGGCGATCCGCCGGTGGCCGAGCCCGAGCAGGTGCTCCATGGCGAGGCGGGCGCCGAGCTTGTTGTCGACCTGCACGAGCGGCACGGAGCGCGACCGCACGTCCCGGTCGAGGCAGACGATCGGGAACCCGTCCGCGACGAACTGGGCGATCCGCTCGGGTGGAACGACGAGCCCGTCCATGAGGGCGCCGTCGACCTGCTTGGCGCGGAGCAGGTTGAGGTACTCGAGCTCGCGCTCCGGGTCGCCCTCCGTCGTGCACAGGAGCATCGTGTGGCCGCTCTCGAGCGCGACCTGCTGGATACCGCTGACGAGCGAGGCGTAGAACGGGTTCGTGATGTCCGGGAGCAGGAAGGCGATCGTCTGCGTCGACTTCGTGACCAGGCTGCGCGCGATCGTGTTCGGGAGGTAGCCGAGCCGCTCGATCGCCTGCTCGATCGCCTCGCGGGTCGCAGGGGCGATCTGCCCCGTGTCGTTCAGCATGCGAGAGACGGTGGCGGTGGAGACCCCGGCCTCCCGAGCCACGTCGTAGATGGTCGGCCTCGTGCGCTGCCTGGCTGCCATCGCGGCGCTCAGAGTACTCGCACCCCGGCTGCCGTGCCCGCGAGCCGGCGCGTCGCGACCGGGCGGCGCCTGCACCCGCGCCCGACCGCGTA
>JADGHP010000047.1 GCA_019683855.1 Thermoleophilia bacterium | reverse complement strand
CCTCACCAGCCCCGTCGGGACGACGCGACCGACTGTGCCCGCCGCCGGTTCGCTATCTCCCGCTGCGGTCGATGAGCTCGATCCGGTACCCGTCCGGGTCGCGGACGAAGCAGATGAGCGAGCCGCCTTCGCGGACCCGGTACGGCTCGCGCTCGGGCTCGATGCCGTGCTCCTTCAGCCGCGCGAGCGTCTCCTCGAGGTCGTCGACGCCGATCGCGATGTGCCCGTACGCGGTGCCCATCTCGTACGTGCGGCCGTCGTGGTTGTAGGTGAGCTCGAGCTCCTCCTCCTGGCCGGGGAAGCCGAAGAAGTAGTTCGTCGCCTCGAGCTCGCCGCCGCGGACGATGTCCATGT
The DNA here is from genome assembly GCA_019683855.1 of Thermoleophilia bacterium. Taxonomy (GTDB): domain Bacteria; phylum Actinomycetota; class Thermoleophilia; order Gaiellales; family Gaiellaceae; genus Palsa-739. The sequence continues at coordinate 10,225 of JADGHP010000047.1, read as the reverse complement.
CGCGCCGGAACTCCATGCCGAGCGCCTCGTAGAAGCGACGGCTGCGCTCCGGGTCGGTGATCCGATACATCGTGTGCAAGTAGCGGGCCATGCAACAGAGTCTAGTGCGGCCGCGCAGAGACGAAAGACCCGGCCGCGGAGCCGCCGGTCGTGCTGCGTCACAAGACGCGTGTTCCCGGTGAGACGTCGTGAGACGCCGCACGAGGGCGCATCGTCGTCCGCGATTGCTCGCCCGTCGGTCGAGCGGGTGATGAACGCCGATGCGAAACGGAAGTCGGCGCAGGCGGCGTCCGGTATCGTCATCCGATGTCGGAATCCGATATGTCGCGCACCACCAGGACAGTAGCGGACGAACGCCGGCCACAGCTCACTCCGGCCGAGCGGCTGCGACGCGCCGTCGAGGTCTTCGTCGTCGCGGGTCGGCTCGGTCTGACCTCATTCGGAGGCCCGATCGCGCACATCGGCTACTTCCGCCGCGAGTACGTCGACAGGCGACGGTGGTTGACGGAAGAGGACTTCGCGTTCCTGGTCGGCCTATGTCAGCTCCTGCCGGGGCCGGCGTCCAGCCAACTCGGAATCGCGATCGGGATGTCCCGAGCGCGGCTGCTCGGCGGGTTCGCAGCCTGGCTTGCGTTCACGGCTCCGTCGGCAGCGGCGCTTATCGCAGTGGCGCTCGTCTTCCGCGGAAACGACCTCGGCGGAGCCGGCTGGGTGCACGGCCTGAAGCTCGTGGCCGTCGTGGTCGTGGCCCAGGCGGTGTGGAGCATGTTCCGGACACTTGCGCCAGACCGGACGCGCAGCACGGTTGCGGTCGCCGCCGCGTTGACCGTGCTTCTGTGGGCGCGACCGCTCGCCCAGGTGGTCGTCATCGCCGGCGGAGCACTGATCGGACGGCGCCTCCTGCGCTTGCCGTCGGATGCCGAGCGCCGCGGACAGCTCGAGTTCGGCGTCTCGCGGCGCGCCGGGATCGCTGCCCTCGGCCTCTTCGCCGGATTGCTCGTAGCCCTGCCGATCGTCCGCCACACCACGCAGGACCGCACGGTCGCGTTCACCGACGCCTTCTACCGCTCCGGCGCGCTCGTCTTCGGCGGCGGTCACGTCGTGCTTCCGCTTCTGCACGCTCAGGTCGTGCCGCCAGGCTGGGTGTCGCAGCAGGACTTCCTTGCCGGCTACGGCGCTGCACAGGCCGTACCCGGTCCGCTCTTCACGTTTGCCGCCTACCTCGGCGCCGTCGAACGACTTTCACCGAACGGGGTTCCCGGAGGACTCTTGGCGCTCGCGGCGATCTTCCTGCCCACCTTCCTCTTGATCATCGGCGCCCTACCGTTCTGGGCGAGCCTGCGACGACGAAGCTCGCTCCTCGCCGCAGTCGCCGGCGTCAATGCGGCCGTCGTCGGGATTCTCCTGGCGGCGCTCTACAACCCGGTCTTCACGAGCGCCGTCACCGACACGCGCGATTTCGCGGTCGCCGTCGCAGCGTTCGCGGCGCTTACGATCTGGCGGGCTCCCCCGTGGATGATCATCCTCGCATGCGCTGTCGCCGGCCAGCTCTTGCTCTAACCGAGCCTCGCGGCTTCGTACCGGCGGACGGCAAGGACGCAGACGAGCATCGGCGAAACTCACGCTCATGGCGACACTGAGGCGCTTCCTTCGCGGAGCGGTTGAGCTGCACATCCTCGCCCATGCCACCGACAACGAGCTCTACGGCGCTTGGATGAGCACGGAACTCGCACGACACGGATACAAGATCAGTCCGGGAACGCTCTACCCGACGCTCCACCGGATGGAGACCGAGGGGCTCCTGCGCTCCCGCCGGGCGACCGTGGAAGGTCGCGTTCGCCGCGTCTACCGGGCAACCCCGAAGGGCAAGCGCACCCTCGAGCAGGCCCGCCACGCGCTCCGCGAGCTCGCCGACGAAGTCCTCTAGTATCCAGTGCTCGCAGGACGAGCCGCTCGCTCCGCTCGCCCGACCCCCGGGGCCGGGTCAGGCTTCGCCGCCTGCCAGCCAAGCCCCGGCTCGGCTACGAGAGCGCGCGCCGGATCCCGCGCACCGCCTGCGCGATGCGCTGCTCGTTCTCGACGAGCGCGAAGCGGACGTGACCTTCGCCGTCCACCCCGAACCCGCTCCCCGGCGAGACGGCGACCCGGCCCTCGCGCAGCAGGCGCAGCGCGAACGGCTGCGCCGCCTCGTCTGTGGGGATGCGCGCCCACACGAACATCGTCGCCGCCGGCCGCTCCACCTCCCAGCCCACGCGGGCGAGGCCGTCGCAGAGCGCATCGCGGCGACCACGGTAGATCTCCGCCACCTCCGCCGGCCGGTCGCGCGCCTCGCGCAGCGCGACCGTGGCCGCGATCTGGAGCGGCTGGAAGCTCCCGTAGTCGAGGTACGACTTCAGCCGCGCCAGCCCGGCGACGACGTCGGTGCGGCCGAGCACGAAGGCGACCCGCCAGCCGGCGAGCGAGAACCCCTTCGTCAGCGAGTACAGCTCGACCGCCACCTCGCGCGCCCCCTCCGCCTCGAGCACCGACGGCGGCCGGTAGCCGTCGAAGGCGAGGTCGGCGTAGGCGAAGTCGTGGACGAGCACGACCTCCCGCTCGCGGCAGAAGTCGACGAGCCGCTGCATCAGCGCGAGATCGGCGCACGCCGTCGTCGGGTTGTGCGGGAACGAGCAGACGAGCACACGCGGACGCGGCTGCGACGAGCGCCACGCCTCCTCCACCCCGGCCGCGAAGTCGATCCCCGGCCCGACCGGGACGCGCTGCACCGCCGCGCCGGCGAACCCCGGCGCGAACAGGTGGATGGGGTAGCTCGGGCTCGGCACGAGCGCGACGTCGCCCGGTCCGAGCAGCACCCAGAGCAGGTGCACGAGCCCCTCCTTCGCGCCCAGCGACATCGTCGCCTCAGCCTCCGGGTCGAGCTCGACGCCGAAGCGGTCCCGGTACAGCTCGCAGATCGCCGCCCGCAGGTTCGGCAGGCCACGGCTCGACGAGTAGCGGTGGTTGCGCGGCAGGAGCGCCGCCTCGCGCAGCTTCTCCACCGCCACCTCCGGCGGCGGCACGTCGGGGTTGCCGAAGCCGAGGTCGACGACGTCCTCGCCCGCGCGGCGCAGCTCGAGCTTCAGCCGCTCCACCTCCGCGAAGGCGTACGGCGGGAGCGCGTCGACGCGGCGGAGCTGGATCATCCGGCTTCGCGCCGACCGACGAGCCGCCAGGCCGAGGGAAGGAGCGCCGCAGCCAGGTACAGCTTGAGCAGGTCGCCGGGCACGAACGGGTAGAGGCCCAGCTCGAGCGTCCGCTCGAGCCCCGTCCCGAGCGAGACCGAAAGCCACGGCAAGCCGACCAGGTAGACGAGCACGTTCCCGGTCAGCATCGCCCCGACCGCCGAGGAGAAGCGCCGATCCCACCGACGCTCCGCCAGCCGCCCGCTCAGCGCGGCCGCGAGCGGGAAGGCGACGAGGTAGCCGCCGGTGGCGCCGGTGATGACGGCGAGGCCGTGGTGGCCGTCCGCGTAGACCGGAGCGCCGACCAGTCCCAGCAGCAGGTAGAGCAGCCCGCTCGCGCCTCCCCTCAGCGTCCCCAGGCCCGCGCCGACGAGCAGCACGGCGAACGTCTGCCCGGTCACCGGCACCGGGGTGAAGGGCAGCGGGATCGACACCTGCGCGGCGCCCGCGATGAGCGCGGTGCCGGCGCAGACGAGAGCGGCGTCGGCGGCCCAGCCGACGCGGGGAAAGACGGCGGTACGCAGCGTTGCAGCCTGTGAGCTCACGGTCCTCCTTTCACTCGATACCCCTGTTCGCGCACGTGCACCGGCGCACGACCGGAACGCGTCATGCCGCAGATCGTCGCATGGCGCCGAGCTCGGCGCGGAAGGAAGCGACCTCGCCGATCACGACGAGCGCCGGCGTCGGCAGCCCCCGGGCCGCGGCGGGGAGCGCGCCGAGCGGCGCCGAGACCACCCGCTGGCGGTCGGTCGTAGCCGCGGCGACGACCGCGCTCGGGGTCGAGGCGGGCTTGCCGGCCGTGACGAGGCGCTCCACCAGCCGCGCGAGCCGCGCGAGCCCCATGAACGCGACGAGCGTCCCGGGCACGCGGGCGAGCGCGGCGGCGTCGAGCGCCTCCACGTCGTGCGCGGCGAATGCCGTCACTGCCGAGGCGGAGCCGCGGTGCGTGACCGGGATCCCGGCGGCGGCCGGCGCGGCGGTGAGCGACGAGACGCCGGGCACGATCTCGAACGGCACCCCGGCTCCCGCAAGCGCGAGCGCCTCCTCCCCGCCGCGGCCGAAGAGAAACGGGTCGCCGCCCTTCAGCCGCACCACGCGCCGGCCGCGGCGCCCGTGCGCGACGAGCAGCGCGTTCACCTCCTCCTGCTCGAGCCGGTCGCGCGCGATGCGCAGCGCGCTCGCCGGCGCCTCGGCGACGAGCTCCGCCGCCACCAGCCGGTCGTAGACGAGAACGTCGCAGGCGCGCAGGAGCTCGAGCCCGCGCACCGTGATCAGGCCCGGATCGCCGGGCCCTGCGCCGACGAGCGCGACGCTCACCGAGCGAGCGCCTCCTCGACGCGCGCCCGGAAGAAGTCGCGCCGCGCCTCGTAGGTCGGCAGATGCTCCTTCGCCCACGCCCGCAGCTCCCGCAGCTCGACCGCGAGCTGCTCGTGCTCCGGACCGATGCGCGCCGCGAACTCGTCGCGCAGCCGCTGCGCGAGCGCCGGCGAGGCGCCCGAGGTCGAGACCGCGACGGTGATCGGACCGCGCCGGTGGAGCGCCGGCAGGATGAACGAGCACAGGTGCGGCACATCGGCGACGTTGCAGAAGATGCGCCGCGCCTGCGCGTCGGCGGCGACGCGCTCCCCGTCCTCCCGCCGCGCGACGACGACGAGCCAGGCCTCGTCGAGCAGCGACGGCTCGTACGCGGCGGCCACGACCACCTCGGCGCCGCAGGCGCGCAGGCCGGCCGCCTTCTCCTCCGCGACCGGCCCGTCGCCGACGACGACGCAGCGCCGCCCGGCGAGGTCGAGGCAGGCGACGTAGGGCGGACTCTCAGACACCGACGGAGTGGAGGCGGGCGCCCGAGCGGTCGAGCCGCACGGAGAGCTCGAGCCCCTCGACGCCGATCGTGAGCAGGTAGGAGCCGGGGCCGGTCGCGTGGACGGCGACCCGCTCGAGCGTCTTGCCCTCGAGCGCGCCGAGCGCCTCGGTCACCTCTGCGGCGCCGTCGACGAGCGCGCGACCGCCGGGGAGCCGTCGGTAGATCTTGAGCGCGGCCTGCTCTCCCTCCGGCCCGTAGAGGCCGCGGATGCGCCCGCTCGCGAGCCCGAGCTCGAGCAGCTCCTCGAGCGCGAGCGCCTCCTCGTCGTCGAGCTCGCCCTCCTGCACGGCCGCGACGAGGTCGGCGAGCCGCGCCCGCCGCTCGGGGTCGTGGACCGCCGCGAGCACCGCCTGGGCCTCGCCCAGAGCGACCTCCGCCGCCTCGCCGCGCAGCGCGACCGTCACGCCGCGTCCCCGTGGCCGAGGATCGCCTTCAGCTCGTGCTCGAAGCCGCCGTGCTCGATCGAGCAGTGCATGCCGCACTCCTTGGGCGCGTTCTCCTCCCACCACCAGCGGCCGGCGCGGTCGTCCTCGCCGGGGCGGATCGGGCGCGTGCAGGGAGCGCAGCCGATCGAGGTGTAGCCGCGCGCGTACAGCGGGTGGACGGGGACGTCGTGCTCGCGCAGGTACTCCCAGACCTCGCGCTTCGTCCACTCCGCGAGCGGGTTCAGCTTCACGATCGCGCCGTGGTCGTGGTCGATCTCGACCTTGCGGATGTTCGTGCGGGTCGCCCACTGGTCGCGGCGCAGGCCGGTCACCCAGGCGTCGAGGCCGTCGAGGTGCTTGGTCAGCGGCTGCACCTTGCGCACGTTGCAGCAGAGGAGGCGATTCTCGACCGACTCGCGCATGAGATCGAGGCCCTTCGCCGCCACCATCCGCTCCACCTGGACCGGGTCCGGGCGGAGGACGTCGAGGCGCAGCCCCGGGTAGCGCTCGCGGAGCCTCGCCATCAGCTCGTGCGTCTCCTCGGGCAGCCGGCCCGTGTCCACGGTGAAGACGCGCACGCCCGGGTCGATCCGGTAGGCCATGTCGATCACGGCCACGTCGTCGGCCTGGAACGCAGCCGAGATCGCGATTCGCGGGCTGAAGGTCTCGAGCGCCCACTCGAGCAGCGCCTGCGGCTCCTCGCCTTCGAAGCGGACCGACAGCTCGCCGGCCTCCAGCTCGTCCAGCTCGACTGCGCTCATGCTCCCACCTCCTCTCGTACTCGCTTGCGCGCCGGGTCGAGACCGGCGAGCGCGCCCAGCTCCTCGTCGGAGAGCCTGCGCTGGAACGCCGCGAAGCTCTCTCCCTCGGCGCGGGAGGAGAGCCACCCGCGCACGAGCCCCTCCACGGCCGCCTCCAGGCGCTCGCTCGGCACGCGCCGGAACAGCGAGGAGCCGATCGCCGCCTCGGGGCCGAGGCCGCCGCGGACGAACACGTCGTAGGCGGCCACCCGGTTGCCCTCGGCGTCCTTGCCGGTCGTCGCCTGGAAGCCGAGGTCGCCCACCCAGTGCTGCGCGCACGCGTGCGGGCAGCCGTCGAGGTTGAGCCGGAGCTCCGCGACCGCCTCGCCGAAGGTCGACTCGAGGTGACGGACGAGCGCCTCGAGGCGCGTCTTCGTCTCGCCGACCGAGAAGTTGCAGTGCGGCTCGCCGGTGCACGCGATCGCGTTCGCCCAGACCGGGCTCGTCTCGAGCGGCAGGCCGAGCTCCCGAAGCCGTGCGAGCACCTCGTCGACGCGCCCGTCCGGAACGCCGGTGAGGATCAGGTTCTGCTGGCGGGTGACGCGCACGTCGCCGCCGAGCTCCTGGGCGAGATCGGCGAGCGCGACGAGCTGGTCGCCGCAGACGAGCCCGAGCCGCACCGGAACGCCGACGTAGGAGAGACCGGGCTGGCGCTGCGGGTGCACGCCCACGTGCGCCGAAGGACGGGCCTCGACCGGCGGCAGGGAGAACCGCTCCAGCGCGCGCCCGAGCTTCGCCTCGACCCGCTCCAGCATCCCCTCCGGGCCGAGGTCGTCGACCATGAACTTGAGGCGCGCCTTCACGCGAGACATGCGGTAGCGCAGGTCCTCGCTCCAGACGCTCGTCACCGCGCCGAGAATCTCGACCGCCTCCTCCTTCGGCACGAACACGCCCAGCTCACGGGCGAGCCGCGGCACCGAGGAGAGGCCGCCGCCGACGAGCACCGCGTAGCCCTCCCGCCCCTCGTGCAGGACGCCGACGAGCGACACGCAGTTGATCTCGGGCGCGTTGCAGCGGTCGGGGCAGCTCGCGATCGAGTACTTGTGCTTGCGCGGCAGGTTCGCCCAGGCCGGGTTGCCGTAGAACTCGCGCCGCGCCGCCTCGATCACCGGCGTCGAGTCGAACAGCTCGTCGGCCGCCACCCCGGAGACCGGGCAGCCGGTGATGTTGCGCACGGTGTCGCCGCAGCCGCCGGCGGTCGTGATCCCCACCGCCTCGAGCGCCGCGAGCACGTCGGGCAGCGCGCCCAGCTCGAGCCAGTGGAGCTGGATGCACTGGCGCGTCGTCAGCTCGGCGTCGCCGCGTCCGTAGCGGTTCGCGACCTCGCCGACCGCGCGCAGCTTCGCCGGCGTCAGGATCCCGCCCGGGATCTTCACGCGCAGCATGAACGTCCCGATCTTCGGCTTGTCGTGGTAGAGGCCCCACCACTGCAGGCGGACGATGTCCTCCTCGGGCACGCGCTCGTAGCCGGCGGCGATGAGCGCGGGCAGCTCCTCGCGGATGCCGAGCGGCGGCCGGTCGCGCTTGATCCGCTCGACGGAGTTCCGCTCGTAGACCGTATCCCAGGTAAGCGCAGCCATCGCGTCCGAGGCTACGCGCTCTCACTTCATTTAGGAAAGTGAGTTGTCCGGCTTTGCTTCACTTTCTAAAGCGGCGTCAGAGGAGGACGAGCCGGTCGCGGTGGACCGCCTCCACGCCCGCGGGCCGCCCTGCCAGCTCGGCGGCGTCGGCGCTCGCGATGCCGCGGGCGAACGCCGCGCCGTCGGGCCCGACCAGCTCGACGCCGTCGCCGGCGCGGAAGCCGCCCTCGCAGCGGACGATCCCGACGGCGAGCAGGCTCGCGCCGCCGGCGACGAGCGCGCGCCTGGCGCCCTCGTCGACGTGGATCCGCCCCACGACGCGCTTCCCGTGCCGAAGCCAGAGCTTGAACGCCGGCATGGAGCCGACGGCCGCGGCGAAGCGGGTCCCGGCCGCGCGCCCGGCGACCGCCTCCGTCACCGCGCCCGCACGCGCGCCGTCGGCGATCACCGTCGCGATCCCGGCGCCCGCCGCGAGCTCGGCGGCCGCGACCTTGCTCTCCATCCCCCCGCGCCCGAGCGGACTGCCGGGGCCGAAGACGGCCGAGCGCGCCGCGGCGCCGTCCTCGACCACGACCCCCTCCGCGAGCACGCCCGGCACCGAGGTGAGCAGCACGAGCAGCCGCGCCCGCAGCAGCACGGCGACCTGCGCCGCGAGGGCGTCGTTGTCGCCGAAGCTGATCTCGTCGGTGGCGGTCGCGTCGTTCTCGTTCACGATCGGCACCGCTCCAAGCGCGAACAGCGCCGCGAGCGCGTTGCGCACGTTGACGTAGGCCCGGCGGTCGCCGATCTCGGCGCTCGTGAGCAGGATCTGCGCCGCGTCGATCCCGTGCGGTCGAAACGCGTCCTGCCACGCGCGCTGGAGCGCCGCCTGGCCGAGCGCCGAGGCCGCCTGGAGACGTGGCAGGCTCGACGGTCGCCGCTCCAGCCCGAGCCGGCGCAAGCCGAGCGCGATCGCGCCGGAGGAGACGACGCACACCGGCGTGCCGCCCGCGACGAGCGTCGCGATCTCCGCCGCCCGCGCCCGCAGCAGCGAGCGGCGCGGCCGGCCGCGCGCGTCGACGACGAGGCTCGAGCCGAGCTTGACGACGACGGGTCGCCTCATCGCCTCACCGTCGCTGCGTGCCGTCGCCGACGACCCGGAACTGGCGCAGCCAGAGGTCGCGGTAGGTCACCGGCCCGCGCGGCCCCGGCACGCGGTCGACGTTGATCCCCGTCTCCGGCGAGCCGGTGAGCGCGAAGCCGTCCGTGAAGCGCGTGGTCGCGTTCCAGAAGGCGGCGGTGCCGCGGTAGCCGTCGAGGAACTCCCGCGCGGCGGCCGCGTCCTCGGTGACGATGGCGGCGGCGAGGCCGGAGGTCTCCTCGTTCGCGAGCGCGAGCGCCTCGGCGGCCGACTCCACGACCCGCACCGTCACCGACGCCACCTTCGCCGGGTCGGGGTCGCCCGCCCACTCGTGCCCGAGCCGGGGCGGCTCCCGCTCCGCGATCCCGAGCCGGGCGAGCGCGGCGCGCAGCCGCGGCAGGAGCGACTCGGCGCCCCGGTCGACGAGCAGGAGGTTGAGCCGGTTGCAGACGCCGAGTCGGTCGAGGCTCGCCTCGACGAGCGCCTCCGCCTTCGCCGGGTCGGCGGCGGCGCCGACGTAGAGGACGCCGCCGCCCTCCGCGTGCGCAAGGGTGCGCACGCCGTGCCGCGCGGCCTCGGCCGCGAGCGCGGCCGTCGTCTCGCCGCTGCCGCGCAGGATCACGAGCGGCAGCACGCGCGGGAGCGAGACGAGCACGCGCGCGCCCTCGCGGTCGGGGGAGCGGACGAGGCCGACGGCCTCCGGCGGGAGCCCCGCGTCGGCGAGCGCGGGGCGCAGGACGCAGTCGACGAGCACCGTCACCGTGCGGAGCGCCGCGCCCCCCGTGCGCAGGACGGCGGTGTTGAGGCTCTTGAGGAGCTGCCCCGCGACGTCGACGGCGACGTTCGGCCGCGCCTCGAAGTTCGCCCCCACCGCGCCGATCGGGATCCGCCGGGTCTCGACGCGCAGCCCGTTCGGGAGCGTCCACGAGGCCTCGACCCGCTCGAGCGGCGGCAGCGCGGCGAGCGCGGCGAGCTGGTCCGCCAGCGCGGCCACGCGCTCCTCGTCGAGCCGGAGCCGATCGAGCGCGCCGGCGTCGAGCACGCCCTCGGCCGCGGCCACGTCGGCGGCGTTCGCAGCCGCGACCGCCTCGCGCCGGTCCACCACGAGCTCGGCCGCGCGCGCGAGCGCGCGCGCGCCCGCGTCGTCGCTCAGCGCGGCGGCGGCGGCGGGCGCCCCCCCGGGCCGGCCGGGCCCCGGGGCCCCGGGCGGGGGCG
>JADGHP010000046.1 GCA_019683855.1 Thermoleophilia bacterium | reverse complement strand
CTTCAACCAGAACATGACCGAGGGCCGGGGCTTCATCGCGCTGGCGGCGCTCATCTTCGGCAAGTGGCGACCGGCGGGCGCCTTCGGGGCCGCGCTCCTGTTCGGCTTCTCGAGCGCGCTCGCGCAACGGCTCGGCACGATCCCGAGCTGGAGCTCCTACGCCGTGCTCTTCCAGGCGCTTCCGTACCTGCTCACGCTGATCGCGGTCGCTGGCGTGATCGGCCGGACGGTGCCGCCGGCGGCCGACGGCAAGCCGTACGGCAGGCAGTAGGCGTCAGCCGCCGATCGCGACCATCCGCTCGATCGCGAGCCGCGCCCGCTCGGCGAGCTCCGGCTCGACCTCGACGCGGTGCTGCTCGTGCAGGAGCGAGTCGCGCACCTTCTCCAGCGTCGTCAGCTTCATGTAGCGGCAGACGGCGTCGTCGCGCACGGGCTCGAAGCGCTTGCCCGGCACCTCCTTTTGGAGCCGGTGCAGGATGCCGCTCTCGGTCGCGACGACGAAGCGCCGCTTCTCCGAGCGGCGCGCGAAGTTGACCATCTGCTCGGTCGAGAGGATGTGGGTGCGCCCGTTCGCGAACGCCATCGCCTGGCTCGCGCAGCCGCATTCGGGGTGGACGAGCAGCTCCGCGTCCGGCGTCTCCCGCGTCCACCGCTCGATGTCGGTGGGCCGGATGCCGGCGTGGACGTGGCACTCGCCGAGCCAGATCGTCAGCTTCCGCCCGGTGACGCGCTCGAGCCAGAGCCCGAGGTAGAGGTCGGGGAGGAAGAGGATCTCGCGGTCGGCCGGGATCGACTCGATCACCTCGCGCGCGTTGCCCGAGGTGCAGCAGTAGTCGCTCTCGGCCTTGACCTCCGCGGTCGTGTTCACGTAGGAGACGACCACGGCGCCCGAATGCTGCGCCTTCCACTCCCGGAGCTGCTCGGCCGTGATCGAGGCGGCGAGCGAGCAGCCTGCGTCGAGGTCGGGAAGGAGCACCGTCTTCTCGGGGCTGAGGATCGCGGCCGTCTCGGCCATGAAGTGGACGCCGCAGAAGACGATCACGTCCGCCTCCGTCGCCGCCGCCTGCCGCGAGAGGCCCAGCGAGTCGCCGACGAAGTCCGCGACGTCCTGCACCTCCGGGCGCTGGTAGTTGTGGGCGAGGATGACCGCGTTCCGCTCGCGGGCGAGGGCGCGGATCTCCTCCTGCAGGCTCGTGGTGACGTCGAGGGCGGTCATTGCACCTCCAGGGAGACGTGGAGCGAGCGCGCCGCGTGCGTGAGCGCGCCCACGGAGACGTAGTCGACGCCGGTCTCGGCGTACGCGCGGACCGTGTCGAGCGAGACGCCGCCCGACGCCTCGAGCTCGGCCTGGCCGGCGACGAGCGCGACGGCCTCGGCCACCTGCTCGGGGCTCATGTTGTCGAGCAGGATCCGCGGCACGCCGGCCTCGAGCGCCTCGCGCACCTGCGCGAGCGTCTCCGCCTCGACCTCGACCGGCAGGCCGTTCGTCCGCTCGCGCAGCGCGGCGACCGCGGGCGCGATCCCGCCGGCGAGCCGCACGTGGTTCTCCTTGACGAGGATGGCGTCGTACAGGCCGGCGCGGTGGTTGACGCCGCCGCCGCAACGGACGGCGTACTTCTCGAGCGCGCGCAGGCCGGGCGTCGTCTTCCGCGTATCGAGGATCTTCGTGCCGGTGTCGCCCGCCGCGTCGACGAAGCGGCGCGTCAGCGAGGCGATCCCGCAGAGCCGCCCGACGAGGTTGAGGGCCACGCGCTCGCCGGTGAGGACGGCGCGGGCCGGCCCCTCGATCTCGGCGACAACTGCGGGCACGTCCGTGATGGCGCTTCCCTCCTCGAGCACCGCCTCGACGCGGACGGACGGGTCGAGGGCGCGGAAGACGGCGGCCGCCACCGGGATGCCGCAGACGACGCCAGGCTCCTCGAGCAGGAGCTGGGCTCGGCAACGGGCGTCCTCGGGCACGAGCGCGGCCGTCGTCGCGTCGCCGCTGCCCACGTCCTCGGCGAGCGCGGCGGCGACGACGCGGTCGATCTCCTCGTGGGTCAGCTCCATCGCTCCAGCTCCGGCTCCGCGTCGCCTCGCAGGACGAGATGGCCTGCGAGCGCGTCGCTCTCGGCGGGGAAGTCCTCGCGGAAGTGGACGCCGCGGCTCTCCGTGCGCGCGAGCGCGCCCTTCGCGATCAGGCGCACCAGCGGGTGCGGCGCGGCGAGCAGGCGCTCGAGCCCCGCGGCACCGCGGATGAGGCCGGCGTCCCGCCACAGCGCCTGCCGCAGGACCGGCGTCACCGGCTCCACGAGCTCGTCGGCGACGGACGCCTTCCCGACCGGCTCCGGCTCGGCGAGCGCGGCCAGCGCAGCCCGGCGGCCGAAGACGAGGCACTCGAGCAGCGAGTTCGAGGCGAGCCGGTTGGCGCCGTGGACGCCGGTGCAGGCGCACTCGCCCGCGGCGTAGAGGCCGGGGAGGCTCGAGCGGCCGTCGAGGTCGGTGACGACGCCGCCGATCGTGTAGTGGGCGGCGGGGGAGACGGGAATCGGCTCGTCGGCGGGGTCGTAGCCGGCGCGCTCGAGCGTCGCCATCAGCGTCGGGTAGCGCTCCCGCTCGACCGAGCGCAGGTCGAGCCGCGCCTCGCTCCGCGCCGCGATCGCGCGCGCGACGACGTCGCGCGGCGCCAGCTCGTCGACGAAGCGGCGACCGTCGGCGTCGAGCAGCGTCGCGCCGGCGCCGCGCAGCGCCTCCGAGAGCAGGAAGCCGTCGTCGACGAGCGCGGTGGGGTGGAACTGGACGAGTTCGAGGTCCGCGAGCGCGGCGCCTGCCCGGTGGGCGAGCAGGAGGCCGTCCCCGACCGCGCCGTTCGGGTTCGTCGTCCGCGACCAGAGCGCCGCGTAGCCGCCCGTGGCGAGGATCGTCCCGCGCGCGGCGACGGTGCCGGCGGTGGTGACGGCCCCCGTGCAGCGCCCGTCCGCGACGGCGAGCGCGAGCGCGCGCGTGCCCTCGGCGACGCGGATGCGCGGGTGTTCGCGGACGCGGGCGACGAGCACCTCGGCGATCCGCCGCCCGGTGTCGGCGCCGCCGGCATGGACAATCCGGTTGCGCGAGTGGCCGCCCTCGCGCCCGAGCCCCTCGTCGAACGCCACACCGAGCCGGCGCAGGTCGGCGATCCGCGCCGGCGCCTCCTCGACGAGGGCGGCCACCGCGCTCGGGCGGCAGAGCCCACGACCGGCGGCGATCGTGTCGGCGGCGTGGAGGGCAGGGTCGTCGTCCGGCCCGATGGCGGCGGCCACGCCGCCCTGCGCCGCGTAGCTGTTCGAGGAGTCGAGGGAGTCCTTCGCCAGCACGAGCACGGAGGCGTGCTCGGCGGCGGTGAGCGCGGCGGTGAGGCCAGCGATGCCCGCGCCGATGACGAGGACATCCGGCTGATGTTTTTGACTCAAAGTCGATAACCTCTCCGTCGAGTCTACCGTGGTTGACGACTCCAAGGCAAAAACTGCCGCGCACGCGGTCCTCGCGGCCGTCTTCCAGGTGCGGAACGGCCGCCTGCAGGCGCTGCTCTGGCAGCGCGCGCGCGAGCCGTACGCCGGCGCGTGGTCGCTGCCCGGGGGCGCGCTCGACGCCGACGAGACGCTCGAGCAGTCCGTCCGGCGCCATCTCGCGGCGAAGGTGGACGTGCGCGAGCTCGCGCACCTCGAGCAGCTCGAGACGCTGAGCGACCCGGCGCGCAACCCGGCGCGGCGCGAGCTCGCGACAGCGTTCCTCGGCCTCATCCCGCGCGACGCCGACCCGCACGTGCCCGCCGACACCCGCTGGCATCCGGTGGACGAGCTGCCGCCGCTCGCCTACGACCACGAGGCGATCCTGCTCGCGGCGCGCGAGCGCCTGCGCGGCAAGCTCTCGTACACGAATCTCGGCTTCGCGCTCGCCCCGCCGGCCTTCACGATCGCGGAGCTGCGCGACACCTACCGCGCCGCGCTCGGCCACCAGGTCTCGGCGACGAACCTCCAGCGCGTGCTCCTGCGCCGCCGCCTGCTCGAGGACACGGGCGAGCAGCGACCGCCGGGGAGCGCCGGCGGCCGGCCGGCGCGGATCTACCGCTTCCGGACGCAGCGCCTGGAGATCACCGACCAGTTCGCCGTCCTGCGTCCGCCTACAATGGAGCGTTAGTGGCCGTCCGGCAGAGGAGCGCACCGACGAGGCAGGCCACCAACCACCGCGCCTGGCTTTCGGTCGCCTGCGGCGCTCTCGCCGTCGCGACGGTGCCGATCGCGATCTGGCTGACCCGCAAGCTGCCGGGGACGGAGCTGCTCGACGCCGCGTGGGCGATCCCGGTCGGCTTCCTGCTCGCGGTGGCGGCGCTTCTGTTCGCGCGCGGAGCGCGCGGCACGATCGTCCGTACCCTCGAGCGCGCCGGCGGCCTCGCCCGGATCCGAGCAGGCCGGATCCTGGCTGTCGCCGGCATCTGCGTCGCCCTCTCCGCCTCGATCGCCGTCGGCTTCTACGAGCTCCTCGTCTATCTCGAGGGGTGAGGCGCGAAGCGCAGCTTCGCGCGCCGCTCCGTAGAATTCCCGGCCGTGTTCGAGATCGGGAACAGCCTCCGGGAGGCGCGGGTGCGCCAGGGGCTGGGGTATCCCGAGGTCGAGCTGGCGACGAAGATCCGCGCGAAGTACCTGCGCGCGCTCGAGGACGAGGAGTTCTCGATCCTCCCTGGCGACACCTACATCCGGGGGTTCCTGCGCACGTACGCGGACTACCTGGGGCTCGACGGGCAGCTCTACGTCGACGAGTACGCGTCCCGCTTCGCGTCGAGCCGGCGCGACGAGGCGGCTCAGCCGCGCGCCCGGCGGCGGCGCAGCCGCGACCGCGGCGTCGAGCGGCGCGCGGTGCTGCTCGGGCTGCTCGGGATCGCCGCGCTCACCGCCCTCGTGATCGTCGCGTGGAGGTTCGGAGGCATGGACGCCTCGAGCTCGACGCCCGCCGTGGTGCAGACCCGCGAGCGGCGTCCCGCCGCGGCGCCCGCCGGGCTCGAGCTGCGCGGCGTCGGCCCGGGGAGCTACGTCGAGGTGCGCCGAGGGTCCGCCGCGGGTCAGGTGATTCTGCAGGCGACCGTCCCGCCGGGAGGGATCGAGAAGCTGACGGGATCGCGCTTCTACCTGCGCGTCCGGCGCCCCGGCGGGCTGCGCGTCCGGCTCGACGGCAGGCCCGTCGCGTTGCCTGCGCGCCCGAATCTCGCGGTCGTCGTCACCCCCGAGCGCACGGTGCGCGTCGCCGGGTGACCGGCCCGCGCGCCGCGATCGTCGTCACGGGGAGCGAGCTCGTCCGCGGCGAGCGCAGCGACCTGAACGGCCCGTTCCTCGCGCGCGAGGCGCTCCGCCACGGCCTCGAGCCGGCGCGGATCACGATCGTCGGCGACGATCCGCGGGAGCTCGAGGCGGCCCTTGCGGAGGCGCTCACCGCGGAGGCATGCCTCGTCTCCGGCGGCCTCGGCCCGACCCACGACGATCGCACCGTCGAGATGCTGGCGCGCGCGGCCGGCGTCCCGCTCGTCCTCGACCGGGCGCTCGAGCGCGAGATCGAGGCGGTGTCGCGGGCGACGGCCGAGCGGCTCGGGCGCCCGTACGCCGACTTCGCCCCGGGTGTGCGCAAACAGGCGACGAGGCCCGAGGGGTCCCTGTCGCTCGGACTCGCGGGCACGGCGCCGGGACTCGTGCTCCGCACGAGCGGGGGCTGCGTCGCCGTCGTGCTCCCGGGCCCGCCCGCGGAGCTCGAGCGCCTCTGGCCTCGCGCGCTCGAGACGGAGCCGATGCGGGAGCTGCTCAGTCGGACGCGGCCGCCGGGTCGACGCGTGCTGCGGCTGTACGGCGTGAGCGAGTCGGCGGTCGCGCGGGCGCTCGAAGAGGCGGGCGGCGACGGCGCGGGCGTCGAGGCGACGATCTGCGCCCGCGACCTCGAGATCCACGTCGACCTCGTCGTCGAGCCGGGCGCGGAGGCGCGCGCGGACGCGCTCGAGGCGGCGTTCGTGCCCAAGGTCGAGCGCTGGCTCTACGGGCGCGACGAGCGCGGGGTGGAGGAGCACGTGCTCGCGCTCTGTCGCGCGAGGGGCTTCACGCTCGCTACGGCCGAGTCCTGCACCGGCGGCCTCGTCGCCGGGCGCCTCACGAGCGTCCCGGGCTCGAGCGACGTCTTCGTCGGCGGCGTCGTCTCGTACGCGGACGACGTGAAGGTGCGCGAGCTCGGCGTGCCCGCCTCGCTGCTCGCGGCGCACGGGGCCGTCTCGGCGGAGGCGGCCGTCGCGATGGCGCACGGCGCGCGCGAGCGGCTCGGGGCCGACGTCGCGGTGGCGGTGACCGGCATCGCCGGGCCCGGAGGCGGGAGCGCCGAGAAGCCGGTCGGGCTCGTCCACCTGCACGCGACGAGCCCGGAGGGAGACCTCGGCCGCGTGCTGAGCCTCCCCGGCGACCGCGCCTCGATCCGCGCGCGCTCGGTGGTCGCGGCGCTCCACCTCGTCCGGGAGCTCCTGACACGAAGCCGTGAAGAAGCCGTATGAGCCTGCCCGCTAGCGTGGGCGGAGATGAACGGCTCAGGCTCTTCCTCGCGCTGCGTCTCCCCGACGAGGCGCTCGACGCGATCTCCGCGTGGCAGCACGAGCGGCTGCGCGGGGTGCGGATCGTCGCGCGCGACCACCTTCACGTCACGCTCGCCTTCCTCGGCGCGCGGCCGGCCCGCGAGCTGGACGGCATCGTGGCCGCGCTGCGGGAGGCCGCCGCGGGGTGCGAGGGCATCCGTCTCGCGCCGGTCCGCTACCGGGAGACCCGGAGCGTCGGCATGCTCGTCCTGGACGACGAGGGCGGGCGCGCGGCTGCCCTCGCGGGCGACCTCCACGGCCGCCTGGAGCGGCTCGGCGCGTACCGGCGCGAGCCGCGACCGTGGCTGCCGCACCTCACCGTGGCGCGCTTCCGGGAGCGCCCGCGACTGGAGCTCGACCCGCCGGCGGTGGGAACATTCGTTCCGTCCGACGCGGCTGCTTACCTGTCACGGCTGCGGCCGGGCGGCGCGCAGTACGAGGTGCTGGAAGCGGTGGCGATCGGAGCGAGAGTAGGAGGACGCTAGTGGACAGGCAGGAGGCACTCGACATCGCGCTCGGGCAGATCGAGCGCCAGTTCGGCAAGGGATCGGTCATGAAGATGAGCGACCGCGCGGCGGTCTCCGTCGGGGCGGTCTCGACCGGCTCGCTCGCTCTCGATCTCGCGCTCGGCATCGGCGGGCTTCCCCGCGGCCGCATCGTCGAGATCTTCGGGCCGGAGTCCTCGGGGAAGACGACGCTCGTCTACCACGTGATCGCGGAGGCGCAGCGACGGGGCGGCATCTGCGCCTTCATCGACGCCGAGCACGCGATGGACCCGACCTACGCGAAGCGGATCGGCGTCGACATCGACAACCTCCTCGTCTCGCAGCCGGACACCGGGGAGCAGGCGCTCGAGATCGTGGAGCTGCTCGTCCGCTCGGGTGCGCTCGACGTGATCGCCGTCGACTCCGTCGCCGCGCTCACGCCGAAGGCGGAGATCGAGGGCGAGATGGGCGACAGCCACGTCGGCCTCCAGGCGCGCCTGATGAGCCAGGCGCTGCGCAAGCTCGCGGGCACGCTGAACCGCACCGACACGATCTGCATCTTCACCAACCAGCTGCGCGAGAAGATCGGGGTCATGTTCGGCAACCCGGAGACGACCCCGGGCGGCCGCGCGCTCAAGTTCTACTCCTCGGTCCGCCTCGACATCCGCCGCGTCGAGACGCTGAAGGAGGGCGTGGAGGCGGTCGGGAACCGCGTCCGCGTCAAGGTGGTGAAGAACAAGGTGGCGCCGCCGTTCAAGCAGGCGGAGTTCGACATCATCTACGGCTCCGGAATCTCCTGGGAGGGGACGGTGCTCGACGCCGCGCTCGACCGGAAGATCGTCACGAAGTCGGGCTCCTACTTCAGCTTCGGCGACGAGCGGCTCGGCCAGGGCCGCCAGAACGCGACCGCCTTCCTGCGCGAGCACCCGGACGTGACGCAGCAGATCCTCCAGCAGATCCAGGCCGAGCTCGGGCCGGAGCAGGTCGTCTCGGCGCGGCTGCTCCCGCTGTCCCCCGACGGCGAGGGCGCGAACGAGAGGCCGGCGAAGGACGTCGCCGAGGCGGCGCTCGACACGGCCTCCTAGCGCTCGGTGGCGTCGCCGAGGACGGTCACCGCGCTCCGGGAGCGCCGTCGCGGCCGCGTCGAGGTCGAGCTCGACGGCGAGCCCTGGCGCGTCGTCCCGGTCGACGCCGCCGTCCGCGCGGGTCTCGCGGTGGGGCGCGCGCTCGACCGCGAGGTCGCGCGCGCCCTCGGTCGTGAGCTGCGGCGGGCGGAGGCGCTCGGGCGCGCGACCCGGGCGCTCGCGGCGCGCGACCGCTCCCGGCGGGAGCTCGAGGCGCGGCTCGAGCGCGCCGGCGTGCCGGCGGCGACGCGCGACGAGGCGCTCGCCACGCTCGAGCGGGCGGGGCTCGTCGACGACGCGCGGATGGCGCATTTGCGGGCGGAGGCGCTCGTGCGGCGCGGCTACGGCGACGCCGCGATCCGCGCCGCGCTCGACCGCGAGGGCATCGGCCCCGAGCTCGTCGAGGAGGCCCTCGCCGCGCTCGAGCCCGAGCCGCAGCGGGCGCGGCGCCTGCTCGAGCGTGAGGGCGCCGGCCGACGGGAGCTGCGTCGCCTCGCCGCCCGGGGCTTCGACCCGGACACGCTCGCCGAGGTGGCGGGGTTTGCGGATGGCGAGTGATCGGCGCTACGATCGGAAGACGTTTCACCCGACGTTTTGCCTGCACACCGAGTCTTTCCCGAGACACGAGCAATCGTGAGAACGAGCTTCCGGACAGCACCGAGACGTAGGTCAGCGGGGCCGCGCGCGGGGTAGCGGCGCGGCCGGAGCGGCGCGCGACGACGCGCCGAGACAAGCGACTTCGGGAGAGCCCCGGGCCGGTACGACGCCGGGTGGGCGGAAGCGCGCGCAGCGCGGAACCCACCATGCGAGGAGTCGGGACGTGCTGATCGGGATCGGAGTCGCCATCGGGATCGCCCTCGGAGCCGCGCTCGCCCTCCTGGCCGTGTCGGTGTTCGGCACGACCGGCGTGCGCAAGGCGCGTCACGTTCGCCGCCAGCTGCTCGAGGACGCGGAGCGCGAGGCGGAGGCGGTGCGGCGCGAGGCGCAGATCGAGGCGCGCGAGCAGGCGGTCAAGCTGCGGGCCGAGATCGACGCCGAGCTCGCCGACCGGCGCGAGCAGGTGCTGAAGATCGAGGAGCGCGTCCTCGCGAAAGAGGCGGAGGTCGAGCGGAAGCTCGTCGAGCTGGCGCGGCGCGAACAAGGGCTCGCCGACCGGGAGGCGCACCTCGAGCAGCTCCAAGAGGAGCTGAAGCAGCTCGAGCACGCCGCGCAGGCCGAGCTGGAGCGGATCGCCGGCATGACGCAAGCCGAGGCGAAGGCGCACCTGCTCGAGCGCGGCCAGGAGCTCGTACGCCACGACCTCGCCCGGCGTGTGCGCATGCTCGAGGAGGAGGCTCGCGCGGAGTCGAAGCGGCGCGCCCGTAACCTCGTCGCCGACGCCCTGCAGCGCGTCGCGGCGAGCCACGCGGCGGAGACGACCGTCACCGTGGTGGAGCTGCCCGCCGACGACATGAAGGGTCGCATCATCGGCCGCGAGGGTCGGAACATCCGCGCCCTCGAGCACCTCACGGGCGTGGACGTGATCATCGACGACACGCCGCACGCGGTCGTGCTCTCCTCGTTCGACGGGCTGCGCCGGGAGATCGCCCGCCTGACGCTGACCAAGCTGATCGAGGACGGCCGGATCCACCCGGCGCGGATCGAGGAGACCTACTACCAGTCGAAGGCGGAGATCGAGGAGGTCGTCCGCCAGGCGGGCGAGCAGGCCGTGTTCGAGGCGAACTGCGGCCCCTTCCACGAGGAGCTCGTCCGCATCCTCGGCCGTCTGCGCTTCCGGACGAGCTACGGCCAGAACGTGCTCAAGCACACGCTCGAGGTCGTGCACCTCGCCGGGATCATGGCGATGGAGCTCGGGGCGAGCGTCAGGACGGCGAAGCGCGCGGCGATGCTGCACGACATCGGTAAGGCGATGACGCACGAGGTGGAGGGCTCGCACGCGCTCATCTCGGCGCAGCTCGCACGCCGGTACGGTGAGCCGCAGGGTGTCGTGCACGCGATCCAGGCGCACCACTACGAGGTGCAGCCGCAGACCGTCGAGGCGGTGCTCGTGATCGCCGCCGACGCGATCTCCGCGAGCAGGCCGGGCGCGCGCGGCGAGAGCCTCGAGCACTACATCAAGCGGATCGAGGCGCTCGAGGAGCTGGCCGCGACCAAGCCCGGCGTCGAGAAGGTCTATGCGCTCCAGGCCGGTCGCGAGATCCGCGTCATCGTCCGTCCCGGCGAGGTCGACGACGACGAGGCTGTGCTGCTCTCGCACGAGATCGCCCGCGAGATCGAGGACCGGCTCGAGTACCCGGGCCAGGTGAAGGTGACCGTGATCCGTGAGAGCCGCGCCGTCGACATCGCCCGCAACCACG
>JADGHP010000045.1 GCA_019683855.1 Thermoleophilia bacterium | reverse complement strand
GGTCGGCGAGGTGCGAGCCGATGAAGCCCGCTCCTCCGGTGATCAGCACCCGCATGGCGGGCGCAGGCTAGCAGCGCGCGCCGCGACCGGTGGGATAGGGCGGAGCTGCTTGACCCGATCTCGACCCGCGGACCATACTCGTGCCGTTCAGCACGAAAAGGGAGGTGGCACCGTGTGGCACCTGCCGAGACCGCATGCCCCGCATCCGCGCGTCGAGCCGGGCTTCGACGAGCACCCGTGGCGGGCGCTTCCGGTCGCGCTCGCGATGATCGTGCTGCTCACGACCGTGCTGATCGTCGCGAGCTTCGCGATCGCCAAGGCGATCACCGGGCACGCGTACTAGCGGAGTCACGGGCTCAGGCCCGGGCCGCTCGGCGGCGCCCGGCACGACGGCCGAATCGAGGGCGTCGACGGTGCCGGTCGCCGCATGAACGAGTGGCGGCAAGCGGCGATGGACTTCACTCAGCCGCCGGCGCGCCACACGTTCGCGCTCATCCCCTGCACGAACGCCGGCGGCGCAAGACATTCGATCTCGGCTCGCGTGGCATGAGCGTGCCGTAGAGGTCGTACGTCACTTCCGGCTCCGCGGAAGAAGTGCCCCCGGCCGGAATCGAACCAGCGCACGCGGTTTAGGAAACCGCTGCTCTATCCACTGAGCTACGGGGGCGGAATGTCCCTGTTTGCAGGAAACTTCTGAGCGGGAGTCGGTCTGGAGGCCTTCCCTCCCTCCTCTGATGGCGCTCAACGTGGAGTGTAACCGGGCGCATCGGCAGGCGAGCCGAGCAGGTCGCCGGCGCCAGTGCGGCCTGTGCGCAGGGGCGGCGGCGGCGGTACAGTCACGCCGGTGGACGCGCTGAGCCTTCGAGGGCTGCTCGACCAGCGGCGAGGCGAGGATCTCGACCTCTGGGCGCGCACGATCAACCCGCAGTTCGTGCGCGTCCTGCGGACGATCGACTTCGACCGCACCTGGACGCGCGCCGAGGGCGCCTACCTCTGGGACGCCGACGGGAAGCGCTACCTCGACATGCTCGGGGGCTTCGGCATGTACAACGTCGGCCGCAACAACCCCCGCGTGCGCGCCGCGCTCGTCGAGGCGCTCGAGCTCGAGACGCCGGGGATGCTCGCGATGGGCGTCACCGCGCTGCCGGGGCTCCTCGCGGAGGCGCTGCTCGCGCGGACGCCGGCGCGCCTCGAGCGCTGCCTGTTCACGAACAGCGGCACCGAGGCCGTCGAGGCGGCGCTCAAGCTCGGGCGCGCGGCCACCCGGCGCAGCCGGGTCGTCTACACCGATCACGCCTTCCACGGGCTCACGCTCGGGTCGCTGTCGGCCAACGGCAACCCAGAGTTCACGGAGCGGTTCGGCCCGCTGCTGCCCGGCTTCGAGCGCGTCCCCTTCGGCGATCTCGAGGCGCTCGAGGCCGAGCTGCGCCGCGAGGACGTCGCCGTCTTCATCGTCGAGCCGATCCAGGGGAAGGGCGTCGGCATCCCGCCGCCGGGCTACCTGGAGGGCGCGCAGGAGCTGTGCCGCCGCTACGGGACGCTCTTCTGCGTCGACGAGGTGCAGACCGGCTTCGGACGCACCGGGAAGCTCTTTGCGTTCGAGCACTGGGGGCTCGAGCCCGACCTCGTGCCGATCGCGAAGTCGCTGTCGGGCGGCTACGTGCCGGTCGGGGCGCTCCTCATGTCGCGCGCGGTGCACGAGGCCGTGTACGACTCGATGGAGAACGCGGTCGTCCACGGCTCCACCTTCGCGCCGAACGAGCTCGCGATGGCGGCCGGGCTCGCGACCCTGCACGAGCTGGACGAGCAGGGCCTCGTCGAGCGGGCGGCCACCCTGGGGGAGCGCCTGCTCGAGCTGACGCGACCGCTCGTCCACGAGCTCGAGGTCGTGCGCGACGTGCGCGGGCTCGGGCTCATCTGGGCGATCGAGTTCGGGGAGCCGCGCTCGGGCCGGATCGCGTGGCGGATGATCGAGCGGGTGCAGCCGGGCCTCTTCGCGCAGCTCGTCGTGCAGCCGCTCTTCTCCGAGCACCGGATCCTCACCCAGGTCGCGGGTCATCGGATGGCGGTCGTGAAGGTGCTGCCGCCGCTCGTGATCGGCGAGGAGGACATCGAGGAGTTCGCGGAGGCGCTGCGCGCGGCCGTGAAACGGGCGCGGCGGATGCCGAGCTCGCTCGCGAAGTTCGCGCTGACCGCCGCCGGCGCGATTCGCGGCTGAGGCCGCCGACGCCGCGGCGGCCCCGACGGCGCCGCCTCGCCGCCCCGGCGCTACCGCTCGCGCGGCTCCCAGCGGAACTTCGCCGCCGCGAGCACGAGCCCGACCGCGCCCCAGGCGCCCAGCACCGCGAGCGCCTCCGGCTGCGTCCAGAAGCCGTGGCCGCGCAGGTAGACGGCGTTCACGAGGTCGACGAAGTACTTGAGCGGCAGCACGTCTCCGATCGCGCGCAGGAAGGCCGGGTAGTGGCGCGTCGGCCCGAACGAGCCGGTCAGGAATGCCATCGGCAGCAGGATGAAGTTGACGACCGCGGAGGAGCCCTCGCCCGAGCGGATGAACGAGGCGGTCGCGGCGCCGAGCGTCGCGAACGCCGCCGCGCCGATCACGACGGCGGCGACGAGCGAGCCGGGAGCCGACGGGAACGGCGTGCCGTAGAGGATGCGGCCGAGCAGGAAAAGCGCCAGCGTCTGCAGCGCGAAGACGACGAGCGTCGAGACGAGCAGCGCGCCGATGTACGTCCCCGCCGGGAGCGGCGTCGCCCGCAGCCGCTTCAGGATCGCGCTCTCGCGCCGGAGCACGAGCTGGATGGCGAGGCCGGCGAAGGCGGTGTTCGCGCCGCCGTAGCCGATCAGCCCCGCGAGCAGCGCCTGCGGCGCCGGCGCCCCGTCGATCGTCCCCGAGTAGACGGAGCCCAGCAGGACGAAGAGCAGCAGCGGGAAGAGGAAGATGAAGAACGCCGCCTCGCGGCTTCGCCAGAAGACGAGCTGCTCGGCGCGGAGCTGGTGCAGGAACAGCCGCGCGGACGAGCGGCGAGTCGCGACCGGCAGCGCCTCCGCGTTCACGCCCCCGCCTCCGCGGGCTCCTCGGTCAGCGCGAGGTAGACCTCCTCGAGCGTCGGCCGCCGCACCTCGAGCCCCTCGAGCTCCTCGCCGCGCGCCACCGCCTCCGCGGTCAGCTCGGCGAGCACCCGCGTCGGCTCGTCGGTGCGCAGCAGCACCTCCTCCCCGTCGCGGCGGAAGCGGATCTCGGTCTGCAGCTCGGTCGTCGTCAGATCGGCGGGCGTGCCGACGCGAACGATCCGCCCCTCGCGCATCACCGCCACCCGGTCGGCGAGCTGCTCCGCCTCGTCGAGGTAGTGGGTCGTCAGCAGCACCGTCTTCCCGAGCGAGCGCAGCGACCGGATCATCTCCCAGGCGGCGCGGCGCGCGGCCGGATCGAAGCCCGTCGTCGGCTCGTCGAGAAAGACGAGGTCGGGGTCGCCGACGAGCGCGATGCCGAGGTCGAGCCGCCGCTTCTGGCCCCCCGAGAGCGATTTGACGCGCGCGTCCGCCTTGTCGGCGAGGCCGACGAGCTCGATCACCTCGTCCACGTCGCGGGAGCGGCGGTAGTAGCCGGCGAAGATCGCGTGCGTCTCGCGGACGGTGAGGTTCGGCCACAGCTCCGACTGCTGGAGGACGACGCCGATGCGCTCGCGGAAGTCGGGGCCGGGCCGCTGCGGGTCGTGGCCGAGCACGCGCACCTCGCCCGCGTCGCGGGAGCGGTACCCCTCGAGGATCTCGACCGTCGTCGTCTTGCCGGCGCCGTTCGGGCCGAGCAGGCCGAAGACCTCGCCCTCCGCGATCTCGAAGTCGACGCCGCGCACCGCCTCGAGCGTGCCGTAGGACTTGCGCAGGCCGCGGACGGAGATCGCGCTCACCGTGCGACCTCCGGCTCGAGCTCGACCAGGGCGTAGGCGCAAGGCGGAAAGGCCGGCTCGTCGCCGCCTGTGAGCGCCGCGGCGGCTCGACCGCAATCCGGCTGGTGGCCGACGACGAGCACCGTCTCGCCGCGGCCGCGGGCGGCGTCGCGCACGTCGTCCGGTGTCGCGCCGGGGGCGAGCCGCTCGTCCACCTCCGGCTCGCCGAAGCCGAGCGCCCGCCCGGTCTCCCGGGCGCGCAGCAGCGGGCTCGTGAGCACGGCGTCGGGGACGAGGCCGCGCGCGCGCAGCAGCTCGCCCAGCTCGCGCGCCTGCTCGCGGCCGCGCGAGGTCAGCGGCCGGAGCTCGTCCGGGTGACCGGGCGCGGCTTCCGCGTGACGGACGATCAGCAGGCGCATCGGAAGCCAGGATAGACCGGGGTTGTCGGCGGCTCGCCCGGCTACGGTTCGGGCGTGGCCAGGTCGAGTCTCGGCGGGGTCGCGGCTTGGGCGGCGGCCTTCGCGGCGACGACCGGGCTCGCGTTCGACGGCGGAGGGTTCCAGCCGGTCTCGTGGGATCGGGCGCTCGTCGCGCTCGCGGCCGTCGCGCTGGCGATCCTCCTGCTCGCGCCGGCCGAGCGGCCGGGACGGGCAGCCGTCGCGACCGTGACGGCGCTGGGGTTCCTGACCGCGTGGACGGCCGCGTCCTGGCTGTGGTCGGACTCGCCGCCCGCTGCGCTCGAGGAGGCCCAGCGGACGGCCGTCTACCTCGCGGGCGCGCTCGCGGTCGCGGCCGCAGGGACGCGGGCGCCGTTGCCGTGGGTCGCGGGCGGCGTCGCCGCGGGGGTCGTCCCCGTCGCCGGCTGGAACCTCGCGCTTCGGCTCGCGCCCGACTGGACGGGACGCTCGCCGCTGCGGGCGGACGTCGGCTCGCTCGCCGACCCGGTCGGGTACGCGAACGCGCTCGCCTTGCTCGACGCCGTCGGCGTGCTGCTCCTGCTCGGGGTCGCGACCGTCGCGCCGGCGCGGGCGGCGCGGCTGGCTGCCGCGGCGCTGCTCGTGCCGGTCACCGCCGACGTGGCGCTCCACGAGAGCGCGGGCGCGCTCGTCGCGCTCGCGGCCGGTCTCGCGGCTCTCGTCCTCGTGGGCGAGCGCTGGGAGGCCGCGGTGCTGCTTGCGCTGCCGTTGCTCGGCCTCGCCGCGGTGGCGCGGGAGCGAACGGTCGTCTCGCCGCCGCCGGCGAACCTGACCGCGGCGGCGCAGCCCGGCCACCGGCTGCTGCTCGGGCTCGCGCTCCTCGCGGTCGCGCAGGTCGGGGTCGCCTGGCTCGCGCTTCCGGCCACGGCGCGCTGGGCACGCCGGCTGCGAGCGCCGGAGCGGGTACGGGTCGCGGTCGCGGTCGCGCTCGTCGCGGCGGCGGCCGCTGCGGCGCCGTTCGCCCTGCGCGGGCACGAGCGCTCGCACTACTGGCGCGTCGCGGCGCGCGAGGCGGCGGCGAGCCCGGCGCTCGGGACCGGTGCGGGCACCTTCGTCGTGTGGTGGGTGCGGATCCGCGACGCGCCGCTCTCGACCCGGGAGGCGCACTCGCTCTACCTCGAGACACTCGCCGAGCTGGGACCGCTCGGCCTGCTCGCGCTCGTGACCGCGCTCGCTGCGCCGCTCGCCGCGGCGCTGCGGCTCCGGCGCACGGCGTGGGGGCCGCCGCTCCTCGCCGCGCTCGTCGCCTACGCCGTCCATGCGGGCCTCGACTTCGACTGGGAGCTGGCGGGCGTCACCCTGCCCGTCGTCCTGCTCGGCGCCGCGGCGGCGGCGCACGCGTCCGCGCGCGAGCGGGCGCCGCTGACGGCGCGGGGACGCCGGCTCGGAGCCGCCGCGACCGCGGCGCTCGCCGCCGCCGGCGTCCTCGCGCTCGCCGGCAACGCGCGGCTCGCCTCGGCGCGGCACGCGGAGGCGGCTGGGCGGTTCCCGGCCGCCGAGCGGGAGGCGCGGCGCGCGCTCCGCTTCGCGCCTTGGTCGGCCGAGGCGTGGCGCGTGATCGCCGAGAGCCGGCGCGCGCGCGGCGATCGCGCGGGCGCGCGAGCCGCCTACCGTGCCGCGCTCTCGCTCGATCGAGCCGACTGGGAGGCGTGGCTCGGCCTCGCCGCGGTGAGCGCGGGAGCGCCGCGCCGCGCCGCTCTCGCCGAGGCGGCGCGGCTCAACCCGCTGGCAGCGTCTAGCGGAAGGGGTTGATCCGGACCTGCGTCAGCCGGCGCGTCGACGACCCCGCAAGCAGCGGCTGCCCTTCGACCCGCGCCCGCACGAAGACCATCAGCGCGCCGCGGGCGAGCGGCATCCTCGACGTGGGCGTGATCGTGAGCGTCGCCCAGCCGGTCTGGTCGGTGCGCACCTCGACCCCGCCGCGCACCCAGGAGTACGGGATGCCGAGCGCGTAGACGAGCGCGTCCCGGACGACGAAGCCGCGGGTGTCGGAGACGTGGAAGCGCGCCTGGAAGGGGGCGCGATTCGAGAGCACGCCCGGCTGGTACTGGACCCCGTCCACGACGAGGCGGTTCGGCAGCGTGACGCTCGCCGCCGGGATCGACGTCTTGCCGTTCGAGAGCCTGATCGCCCCCGCCGGCCCCGCCGCCGCGACAACCGCCGTGGGGGCCGAGGCGGCCGAGGTGGATCCGTCGCTCGTGCGAGCGGTGACGATCACGCGCAGCGTGTGGCCGACGTCCGCGCTCTGCACCTTGTACGTCGCTGCGGTCGCGCCCGGGATCGCGGCGCAGCCGTTGCCGGCCGAGTCGCAGCGCTCCCACTGGTACGAGAACGTCGGCGTCGACTGGGCGCTCCACGACCCCTGCGTCGCGGTGAGGGTCTGGTCGACCTGGGCCGTTCCCTGGATCGCCGGCGGCGCGGTGTTGCTCGGGGCGTAGTTCGCCTGCGCCGCGGAGCCCTGCGCGAGGCCGCTGCCCGCGAAGACCGTCACGGCTGCGGCCAGCCCGGCCAGCGCGGCGGCGGCCGCGAGCAGCCGTGTCAGGAGCTTTCGTGTCATCGAATCCCCCCTTTGCATCGATTCCCGATCCGAGTCTGCCCGGGCCGGAGCGTCCGCGACGCACGCTTTACCGAGGTCTTACACGGCGCCCGGCGCCGGTAGAGTCGCGCCGTGCCCTCGTTCCGCTACGTCGTCTGCGATGTCTTCACCGACGTCCCGCTCGCCGGCAACCAGCTCGCCGTCTTCACCGACGCGCGCGACATCCCCGAGCATCGCCTGCAGGCCCTCGCCCGCGAGATCAACTACTCGGAGACGACGTTCGTGTACCCGCCGGAGGCGGGCGGGCACGTGCGGATGCGGATCTTCACGCCCGAGAGGGAGGTGCCGTTCGCGGGGCATCCGACGCTCGGGACGGCGTTCGTCCTCGGCGGGCCGCTCCAGCTCGCCGAGATCCGCATCGAGACCGGCCGCGGCATCGTGCCGGTTCGGCTCGAGCGCGAGGGGGCGCGGATCGTCTTCGGCCGCATGGAGCAGCCGCTGCCCGGGATCGAGGAGCTCGACCGCGCCGAGGAGCTCCTCGCCGCCCTCGGCGTGGAGGGCTCGCAGCTCCCGGTGCGCCTCTACGACAACGGCATCCGGCACGTCTTCGTCGCGCTCGACTCCGAGGAGGAGGTCGCCGCCCTGCGCCCCGACCGCGCGCGGCTGCTCGCGCTCGGCGAGATCGCGGTCAGCTGCTTCGCCGGCGAGGGGCGCCGCTTCAAGACGCGCATGTTCGCGCCCGCCCTCGGGGTGGACGAGGATCCCGCCACCGGCTCGGCCGCGGGGCCGCTCGCGCTCCACCTCGCGCTCGCGGGACGGATCGCCTGGGGCGAGGAGATCGAGATCTCGCAGGGCGCGGAGGTCGGGCGCCCCTCGACGCTCTACGCGCGGGCCGAGGGGGCGGACGGCGCGGCGGAGCGGATCGAGGTCGGCGGCGCTGCGGTCGTCGTCGCGCGCGGCGAGTTCCAGATCTAGCGCTCCCGCCGTCGGCTGGCCGTCAGTCGAGCCAGGCGAGGCGGTGGATGTCCGGCAGCTCGAGCGCGAGCGCGCGCCAGAAGACGCCGCCGCTCGTCGAGAGGAACAGGCGGTTGCGGGCGCCGTAGAGCATGCGGTCGGGGTCGTCCTCGGCGACCGCGATCGCGAACCCCGTCGGCAGCCCGCCGCCGGCCTCGCGCCAGGTCAGCCCGCCGTCGTTCGAGAGCAGGAGCGGCGGCCGCCGGTCGACCACGGCGACGACCGTCGAGCCCGCCCGAGCGGCGGCGACGACGCGCGGCAGATCGACCCGGGGGCGCTCGACCGCCGGCATCTCCGCGCCCTCGCCGAGCAGCGTCTCGGCCTCCACATCGACGAGCAGCACCCCGGCCGCGGTGCCGACGGCGGCGATCATCGCGTGCGTGCGGCCAGCAGCGACGCGACGATTGCCGTCGCGCGACGTGCCGCGGCCACCGGCCCGTGGCCGCCGGCGCGCGCGCTCAGGTACGCGACGCAGAACGCGTCCCCGGCACCCGTCGGGTCGCCGTCGATCGGGGCCGCGGGCACCCGCTCCGCGATCCCCGGCGCCAGCACGAGCGAGCCGTCCGTGCCGAAGGTGACGACCACCTCCGGGACGCCGAGCGAGCGGAGCTCCTCGAGGTCGCCGTCGCCGACGATCGCGCGCGCCTCCTCCTCGGCGAGCTTGAGGATCGCGACGTGGCGCAGCAGCTCGCGGTCGAAGTCGTCGTCGAGCTCGAGCGGCCCGGTGCGGCGAGCGCGCACGAGACCCTGGCCGTCGACGAGCAGGCGTCGCCCGCGCGCGAGCCGCTCGAGCAGGTCGGGCCCGAAGTCGCCGCGCAGGAGCGGCGCGACGTGGAGCCACTCGACGCGTCGCAGCAGCCGTCTGGGGACGTCCTCGTCGGTCCACGGCTCGCCGAGCGCGTCCACCCGCATCGTCCGGTGCTTCGCCTCGTCGTAGGAGAACGAGAAGCCGGTCGTCTCGCCGCCGCTCGCGAGGGCGACGGGGACGCCGAGCGCGGCGAGCAGGCGGAGGTAGGCCGCCCGCTCCGTGTGCCCGCACTTCGCGGCGACGACGGCGTCCTGACGGAGCGCTCGCAGCGCCCGGCCCGCGTGCCAGGGGCCGCCGCCGATCCGCGGCTCGGCGCCGGCGATCACGTCGCGAGAGAGGGACCCGATCACGCCGAGCGGCCGCACCGTCCAAGGGTACGGCTACTCGATCGCGGCGGCGGGCCTGAGGCGCGCGACCGCGCCGAACCCGAGCGCGAGCACGAGCGAGAGCGTGAAGCTCGGCAGCGACCCGCCGGTCGCCGCCAGCCCGGGGTGCGTGTGCTCGACGAGCCGCGTCCACCACCCCGGCCCGACCGGCGACAGCCACTGGTAGAGCACGAAGCCGGCGAGCCAGGCGACGATCTGCGCCGGCCGCACCGCAGGCGCGCCGAAGACGTCGTGCTCGTGGTAGCGGGCGCCCGCGAGCAGCCAGTCCGCGAGCAGCACCCCGAACAGCGGCACGAAGAACGAGCCGAGCAAGAGCAGGAAGCTCGCGTACTGGACGAGGTCGATCGCGAACGCTCCGGCCGTCGCGATCCCGCCCACGGCGAGGATGAGCAGCCGCTGCGGCACCGCCGGGAGCACGTTCTGGAGCGACACGGCCGCCGAGTACACGTTCGCGAACGGCTCCTTCGTCTCGTCGACGCCGAGCGCGAGCAGCGCGAGCGCCGCGCCTGCGCCGCCGGTCGCGATCGCGGCGAGCACCGACGGGGCGTCCGCGAGCCCTCGCGTCAGGAGCAGGATCGCGCCCAGCGCGTACAGCCAGACGTTCGGCACGAAGTACCCGACCGCCGCGCCCCAGAACGCTCCCGCCCGGCCGCGGGAGAAGCGCGAGTAGTCGGCGACGAGCGGGAGCCACGAGACCGGCATCGCCACCATCAGGTCGACGCCCTCCCAGAAGCGTGGGAAGCCGCCCTTCCCCGGCCGCGACCAGAGCGCGCCCAGGTGGGCGTCGCGCAGGCTCCACCAGGTCAGGTACGCGAGTGAAGCCAGGACAACCCAGAGCGCGAACTTGCGCACCCATTCGCGCACGAACCCGACCGGCCCGACGAGCGCGAGCGCGGTCGCGGCGGCAGCGGCCGCGAGCTTCCAGGCCCACGGCGCGTGGAAGCCGAGCACGCGCTGCGAGAGCGCCGACGCCGCGGCCGCGATCACGAGCACCTCGAACACGGTCCAGCCGAGGTTCTGGAGGACGTTGAGCGCCGTCGGCAGCCACGAGCCGGCGCGCCCCAGCGGCGCGCGCAGCAGCACCATCGCCGGCACCCTCGCGTCGGCGCCGATCAGAGCGGCGAGCCCGAGCAGCGCATTGCCGAAGATCCCGCCCACGAGGATCGCCAGCAGCGCCTCCCGCAGCGAGAGCGCCGGCACCAGCACCGTCCCCGCGACGAGCACGAGCAGGCTCAGGCCGAGGCTCCCCCACAGCATCCCGTTGTCCAGCGCCCCGAGCGTGCGCAGACGCTCCGGCACGGGGGTGATCCCCCAACTCGGCGTGCGTTCGCTCATCGTTTCCTCCCTCCGCCGGTATGACCCGGATCAGGTTCGACGGGTGTGATCTCAGCCGCGCGCGTCGCGCGGCACCCCGGTACGGGAGAGCCTACACGCCTCGGGCGCGGCCGATGCTCGTTCCCGTCGCGGCGACCGGGTCGGGGACGTGGCCCGCGCGATGGCGGCTCGAACGGACACGTCCCGCGACCTGGTCAGGGGACATGGCCGATAGGGGCGAGTCGGCGCGGTGACGCCGCTACTCGCTCAGCAGCCGCCGCAGCACGTAC
>JADGHP010000004.1 GCA_019683855.1 Thermoleophilia bacterium | reverse complement strand
GCAGACGAGGAACGCGATCGCCGCGCAGCCGGCGTGGCTTGCGCAGGTGCCGACCGACCGCCGGTTCCCGGCGGGGGCGCGGCTTCTCTTCAGCGCAGCGCGCCGCGGCCCTCAACGACGCTGTCCACGAGCTCGGCGGCGAACGGGTCGCGCGACCAGCGCTCGCCCGCCGCGGTGACGACGTCGGTCACAGCTCCTCCAGGGCGTCGAGCAACCGGTCGACCTCCTCGGGGGTGTTGTAGTGGACGAACCCCGCGCGCACCGCGCCATCGGGCTCGAGTCCGAGCCTCGCCATCACCTCGACCGCGTAGTAGTCCCCGTCCCACACCGCGATCTGCCGCTCGGCCAGCCGCTCCGCCGCCTCGCGCGGCGAGCGGCCCTCGACCGTGAACGCGAACGTCGGCACGCGTCCCTCCATCGTCGGCAGCCCGTAGAGGGTGCAGCGCTCCGGGAGACCCGCGAGGAAGCGCTCACCGAGCGCGCGCTCGTGGGCGCGGATCGCCTCCCAGCCGACCTCGTGCACGTACTCGACCGCCGCCACGAACCCGGCGAGCAGCTCGTGCGCGAGCGTCCCCGTCTCGAAGCGGCGGCCGAGCGGCTCGTTCGCCGCGGGGCGCGCCTTGTACGGGCGCCATGACGCGAGCAGCTCCGCCCGGCCGTAGGCTAGGCCGAGGTGCGGGCCGAAGAACTTGTACGGCGAGCAGAGGAGCACGTCCACGCCGAGGGCGGCGACGTCGATCGGGCCGTGCGGCGCGAAGTGGACGGCGTCCGCCCAGGCGAGCGCGCCGGCCGCGTGCGCGAGCTCGGCGATCCGCGCCGCGTCGGTGAGCGTGCCGACCGCGTTGGAGGCGAGCGGGAAGGCGACGACGCGCGTCCGCTCGCTCAGCTTCCGCTCGAGGTCGTCCAGGTCGAGCGTCGTGTCGTCGCGGATGTCGACGAAGCCGACCTTCAGGTCGAGGTCGTGCGCGAGCTCCAGCCAGGGGGAGACGTTGCCGTCGTGGTCGAGCCGCGTGACGAGGATCTCGTCCCCGGCGCGGAAGCCGCGTGCGACGGTGCGCGAGAGCGCGAAGTTGAGCGTCGTCATGTTCTGGCCGAACGCGACCTCGTCGGGGCTGCAGCCGAGGAACGAGCCCGCGGCGGCGTGGGCCCGCTCGACGAGCTCGTCGCTGCGGCGGCTGGCCGCGAACGCGCCGCCCAGGTTCGCGTTCGAGTCGCGCAGGTAGGCGGCGATCGCGTCGATCACCGAGTCCGGCACCTGCGTCCCGCCGGGCCCGTCGAGGAACGCGACCGGCGAGCGCAGCGCCGGGAAGCGGGCGCGGACGGCGTCGACGTCGAGGGCGGGCGTGCACATGGACGCGGACGCTACCGGACTACCATGCCGGCGTGAGCACGACGCTGACACCGCCGCGCGAGCGGCTCGGCCGCGGAGAGGGCACCGGGCTCGGCCGTCCGTGGCACGTGATCGTGCGCAACGACGACCACAACACCTTCCAGGGCGTGGCGGCGGCGCTCGCGGCGGTGCTGCCGGGGGTGAGCTACGACCGCGGCCTGGAGCTCGCGAACCGGATCCACAACACCGGGCAGGCGATCGTCTGGTCGGGCGTGCGCGAGCAGGCCGAGCTGTACTGGGAGCAGTTGCGCGAGCGCGGGCTGACGATGGCCCCGCTCGAGCAGGGCTAGCGCTCGCGCGCTCGTGCGCTCGGGCTCGAGGACGACGCTGCGGCCTCGACGCCGTTCACGGTCCAGCGGTAGCTCGGCTTCGCCTGGAGCGAGGCGCCGACGAAGCAGTCGCGCTCCGCCTTCGCGAGCAGCGCGCCGAGCTCGTCGGGCCCGGGCTTCGGCTCGAGCTCGATCGCCAGGTCGAGCGACGCCTCGACGACGGCGTAGCGCCCGTCGCTCTCGCGGCGAGTGACGAGCGCGCGGGCCGACCCTGCGGCCGAGGGCACCTGAATCCCCGCCCACCGCGCGTGGTGGCGCAGGCTTTCGAGCGAGCAGCGCGCGAGCGCGGCGAGCAGCAGGTGCTCGGGTGTCCACGCGTCGCCCGGATCGAGCGGGGCTCCGTCCTCGGTGGACAGCGTGCCGCCGGCGGCGAGGTCGACGGCGAACCGGAGCTCCTTCGCGCGAACGGCCACCCCCGAATCGTCGCAGATCCAAGGGCCCCCGATGCGCGCATCCGTCCGGGCGGACGCGTACGCTGCGGCCGTGCGGCGGTTGCGACCGTTGTCCGAGGCAGAGTGCTACGCGCGGTGCTACGGCGGGTGGGATCCGACAGTCACCATCGTCAAGCTCGAGCCGCGCCGGCCGCGCTTCCCCACGACCGTCTCCGGCGAGGACCTGAGGCGTCACTTCGAAGCGCGGATCGACGCGCGCACGAGCGAGGAGCTCGAGGCGGAGCGGGACGCCGTCGAGGCCGCATAGCACCCGCGCGCCTCTCGAGACGAAGCCGGCACACACCCGTCGAGCCTCGGCGCGTACTGTTCCCAACGGGGGCCTTCGCACCCCCTTGGGGGAGCGTATGGCGCCGCGAGGGGACATGTCCGTAGCGGACAGGACGCCGAGCGCCGTGCCGGACGTGCTCGCGCCCGGCTTGCGCGTCGTCTTCTGCGGGATCAACCCCGGCCGCGTCTCGGCGGCGGCGCGCGCCCACTTCGCGAACCCGCGCAACGACTTCTGGCGGCTGCTGCACGCCGCCGGCTTCACCTCGCGCCTGTACGAGCCGCACGAGCAGTTCTCGCTGCTCGCCGAGGGCATCGGTCTCACCAACGCCGCCTACCGCACGACGCGCGGCTCCGGCGACCTGCGCCGCCGCGACTTCGCTGGCGCGGCGGAGCGGCTGGAGCGGGTCGCGCGCGAGCTTGCGCCCGGCTGGATCGGCTTCGTCGGCAAAGAGGCCTACCGCGGCGCTTTCGGCGAGCGCCCCGAGCTCGGTCCGCAGCAGCGGACGCTCGGCGAGACGCGCCTCTTCGTCCTCCCCTCCACCTCGCCCGCGAACGCGGCGGTACCGTGGGGCGAGCGGCTGCGCTGGTTCTGCGAGCTCGCGCGGGCGAGCGAGCAGACGCTGTGACTGTCTCCCCGCGGGCCGGCCGCGCGGCACGTCCCGAGCGCGGCCCCCGCCCACGCGGCTCGACGCGGGCGCGCAGCGCTCAGCCGCGCCAGCGGTTGGTGATCGGGGTGCGCCGGTCGCGACCGAACGCCTTCGGCCGCAGCCGCACCCCCGGCGGCGCCTGGCGGCGCTTGTACTCGGCGCGGTCGACGAGCGCGACCGCGCGGCGGACGACCTCGGGGTCGAAGCCGTCCGAGCTCAGCTCCTCGAGCGAGCGATCCTCCTCGACGTACGCCTCGAGCACGCGGTCGAGGTCGGCGTACGGCGGCAGCGAGTCCTCGTCGCGCTGGTTCGCGCGCAGCTCGGCGCTCGGCGCGCGCTCGATGATCGACTGCGGGATCAGCTCCCGGCCCGCCTGCTCGTTCAGGTGGCGGGAGAGCCGGAACACGTCCGTCTTGAACACATCCTTGAGCAGCGCGAAGCCGCCCGCCATGTCGCCGTAGAGGGTCGCGTAGCCGACCGACACCTCCGACTTGTTGCCGGTCGCGACGAGCAGCCAGCCGAACTTGTTCGAGAGCGCCATCAGCAGCGTGCCGCGGATCCGCGCCTGGAGGTTCTCCTCGGTGAGGTCCGGCTCGCGTCCGGCGAACGACGCCGCGAGCGCGTCGCTGAACGCGTCCACCATCGGCTCGATCGGGATCTCGCGGAAGTCGCAGCCGAGGCTCTCCGCGAGCCGGCGCGCGTCGCCGCGCGTCCCCTCCGAGGAGTAGCGCGACGGCATCGAGACGCAGTGGACGCGGTCCGGCCCGAGCGCCTCCGCCGCGATCGCCGCGGTGAGGGCGGAGTCGATCCCGCCCGAGACGCCGACGACCACCTCCGAGAAGCCGTTCTTGCGCACGTAGTCGCGCAGCCCGAGCACGAGCGCCCTCCGCATCTGCTCGAGCTCGTCCGGGAACGGGACGACCTGCCCCGCCCGCGTGCCGCCCGGGTGCTCCCGCGCCGGCGCGACCGTCACGATCGCCGCGGCCGGCGGCTCGGGCAGCTCGCGGGCGAGCGCGCGCCGGCGCACGTCCCGCAGCCGCCGGCCGATCACCGCCGTCGGGTCGCAGTCGACGACGAGCAGGCACTCCTCGAACCCCGGCGCGCGGGCGAGCACCTCGCCCTCGTCGTCGAGGACGAGCGAGTGCCCGTCGAAGATCAGCTCGTCCTGTCCGCCGACGGTGTTGCAGAAGGCGACGAAGCAGATGTTGTCGCGCGCCCGCGTCCGGAACATCTCCTCTCGCTCGCGCTCGCGGCCGACGTGGAACGGCGACGCCGACAGGTTGACGAGCAGCTCGGCGCCGGCGAGGGCGAGCTCGGTCGCGGGCGGCCCCGGCTGCCACATGTCCTCGCAGATGGTGATCCCGACGCGCGCGCCGCCGACGTCGAGGAGGACGAGGTCGCGTCCGGGCGCGAAGTAGCGGTCCTCGTCGAACACCCCGTAGTTGGGGAGGAAGCGCTTCCGGTAGACGGCCTGGACGGCGCCGCCCGAGCAGACCGCGCACGCGTTGCGCAGGTCGCCGTCGAAGAGGGGCACGCCGACGAGCGCCGTGATCCCGTCGGTCTCGCGCGCGATCCGCTCCAGCGACGCGCGCGCGGCGCGCACGAAGCCGGGCCGCAGCAGCAGGTCCTCGGGGGGATAGCCGGTCACGGCCAGCTCCGGGAAGACGGCGAGGTCGGCGCCGGCGCGCTTCGCCTCCGCCAGCCGGCCGAGGATCAGCTCGCGGTTGCCGTCGAGGTCGCCGACGACGGGGTCGATCTGCGCGAGTGCCAGGCGCATAGTTTTAGCCTAGCAGGCGAAAACCACGAATCCCTCCTCGGACCTCAGCGTGCGCGCGCCAGAGCGCGCGCGATCTCCTCGAGCGCCTCGGGGTTCTCGAGCGAGGAGAGGTCGCCGGGGTCGCTCCCGAGCGCCCGCGCGCGCACCGCCCGGCGCACGATCTTGGCGGAGCGCGTCTTCGGCAGCGCTCGCACCCAGACGATCCGGGCCGGCGCGAACGCCTTCCCGAGCTCGCTCGCCACCGCCTCCGAGACCGCAGCGCTCGTCGCCTCGTCCGGCTCTGTGCCCGGCCGCGGGACGCAGAAGAGCCACGCCACCTCGCCCTTCACCTCGTGCGGGATCCCGACCGCCGCCGCCTCGGCCACGCAACCGCTCCCGATCGCGGCGGACTCGATCTCCGCGGGCCCGATGCGCTTGCCGGCGATGTTGAGCGTGTCGTCGCTGCGGCCGTGCAGGAACCAGTACCCGTCCGCGTCGACCGAGGCCCAGTCGCCGTGCGTCCAGATCCCCGGGAAGCGGCGCCAGTAGGTGTCGAGGTAGCGCTCCTCGTCGCCCCAGATGCCCCGCGTCATGCCCGGCCACGGGCGCCGGCAGACGAGCTCGCCCACCTCGCCGCGCACCGGGCGGCCCTCGGCGTCCACGACGTCCAGGTCCATCCCGAGCGCCGGAAAGCCGAGCGCGACGGGCTTCACCGGCTCGGTGATCACCGTCGTCAGGAAGCAGGCGGCCACCTCGGTGCCCCCGGAGACGTTCACGATCGGCGCGCGCCCGCCGCCGACTCGCTCGTGCAGCCAGCGGTACGGGTCGGGGTTCCACGGCTCTCCCGTCGTGCAGATCGCCCGCAGCGAGGAGAGATCGGCCTGCGGGTCGCCCTGCGGGGCGAGCGCGCGGACGAGCGTCGGCGAGAGGCCGAGCATCGTCACCCGCTCCGACTCGACGAGCCGCCAGAGGCGATCGTGCGGCCAATCGGGCGCGCCCTCGGCGAACACGATCGTCGCGCCGGCGGCGCAGCCCCCGACCACCGTCCACGGGCCCATGATCCAGCCCATGTCGGTCGCGAAGTGGATCCGATCGCCGGGCTTGACGTCCGTCTGGTAGGCGACCTCGCGCGCGATCGAGACGAGGAAGCCGCCCTGGACGTGCAGGGCTCCCTTCGGGCGCCCGGTCGTGCCCGACGTGTACGCGATCAGGTACGGAGCCTCCGAGTCGACCTCGACGGGCGCCGGCTCGCCCGGCTGCCGCGTCACGAGCTCCGGCCACGCGCGGCGCTCCCGCTCCCACGTCACCACGTGCTCGACGGCGTGGCCGCCCCCGGCGAGCGCCTCCTCGAGCGTCGCGCGCATCTCCACCCGGCGGCCGCGCCGCAGCGACCAGTCCGCGCAGAGTACGACCTTCGCCCCCGAGTCCTGCAGCCGCGAGGCGATCGCGGGCGCGGCGAAGCCGGAGAAGATCGGCACCTGGACGGCGCCGACCTCGGCGCACGCGTGCGAGGCGACCGCCACCGCCGGGCACATGGGCATGAAGATCGCGACCCGGTCGCCCTCGCCGACGCCGAGCTCGCGCAGCGCCCCCGCGACCCGCGCCGTCTCGCGCGAGAACGCGCTCCACGTGAGGCTCTCGCGGCCGCCGTCCTCGTAGAGGCCGACGAGCGCCTCCTCGTCCGGGCGCTCGGCCGCCCAGCGGTGGACGCAGACGCGCGCGACGTTCAGCCGCCCGCCGACGAACCAGCGCGCCCACTCCGGCCCGCGCGAGAGGTCGACGACGGCGTCCCACGGCCGGGAGAACGCGATCCCGAGATCCTCGACGACCGCCGGCCAGAAGCGCTCGGGCTCCTCCACCGAGATGCGGTGCAGCGCGCGGTAGTCGCCGGCGTCGAGCCTGCGCGCGAGCCGCGTCACGTTCGCCTGCTCGACGAGCTCCGGCGAGGGTCGCCAGATGACGTCGTCGCTCGGCACGGCGAAAGCCTATCCCCTCCCGCCCGACGGAGACCTGGTAGTCGCCGCTAGCCTAGTTTAGTGTTCACTAACGTAAGCGAACCGAAGGAGGCGGATGAAGGCTCGCATCTTCGCCGAGGAGAACCGGAAGTGGTGGACGCTCGCCGCGGTCGCCGTCGGCCTGTTCATGATCATGCTCGACAACACCGTGGTGAACGTGGCGCTGCCGTCGATCGAGCGCGACCTGCGCATCTCGATCGCGGAGCTCGAGTGGATCGTGACCGCGTACGCGCTGACGTTCGCCGCGCTGCTCGTCACGGGAGGCAAGCTCGCCGACCTCTACGGCCGCCGGCGCATCTTCGTCGCCGGTCTCGCCGTCTTCACGCTCTCGTCTCTCGCCTGCGGTCTCGCGCCCAGCGCCGGCTTCCTCATCGGCGCCCGCGCGGTGCAGGGCATCGGCGCCGCGCTGATGAGCCCGGCGACGCTCTCGATCATCACGGCCACCTTCCCGCCGCGCGAGCGCGGCCAGGCGATCGGCATCTGGGCCGGGGTCTCGGCGCTCGCGCTCGCGCTCGGCCCGCTCTGCGGCGGCCTAATCGTCGACAACATCGACTGGAGCTGGATCTTCTTCGTCAACGTGCCGGTGGGCGCCGCGGGGATCGTCGCCTCGCGGCTCTTCATCCCGGAGTCGCGCGACACCTCGCTCGAGCAGAGCGTCGACCTGCCGGGGCTTCTCACCTCGGGCCTGGGCTTGCTCGCGGTGAGCTACGCCCTGATCGAGGGCAACCGGCACGGCTGGACGTCGGCCGAGATCGTCGGCCTCTTCGTCGCCGCCGCCGTGCTGCTCGTCGCCTTCGTGGCGATCGAGCGCCGCCGCCGGCTGCCGATGCTCGACCTGTCGCTGTTCCGGATCGGCGCGTTCGCCGGCGCGAACGTCGTGGCGATGCTCGTCTCGCTCGGGATGTTCGGTGTCTTCTTCTTCGTCTCCCTCTACGTGCAGAACATCCTCGGCTACTCGCCGACGAAGGCGGGCGCGATCTTCCTGCCGATGACGCTGCTCATCATCGTCGTCGCCCCGATCGCGGGCCGCACCTCCGACCGGATCGGCTCGCGCTGGCTGATGGGAGGCGGGATGACGATCGTCGGCGTGTCGCTGCTCCTCTACCAGCGCGTCGGCGTGCACTCCGACTTCTGGACGCTGCTGCCCGCGATGCTGCTCGGCGGCGTCGGCATGGCGATGACGATGTCGCCGATGACCTCCGCGGCGATGGGAGCGGTGCCGGTCGACAAGGCCGGCGTCGGCTCGGGCGTGCTCAACAGCTTCCGCCAGGTCGGCGGCTCGCTGGGGATCGCCCTCATGGGCGCGATCCTCGCCTCGTACATCCACCACCCCGCGCGCACGGCCGCGGGCGCGCAGGACTACGTGAACGGCCTGCACGCGGCGCTGCTCGTGAGCGCCGGGATCACCTTCGCCGCCGCGCTCGTCGCCGTGCTCACGGTGCGCACGCGCGCGCAGGCGGCGGCGGAGCAGGTCCTGGAGGCGGCGGCAGCGTGACGGTGAGCGCGCGCATGCCGGCGGTGGAGCGGCGGCGCGCGCTCCTCGAGGCGGCGCTGCGGCTCTTCACCGACGGCAGCTACCGGGGCACGACGACGGCGGAGATCGCGCGC
Source organism: Thermoleophilia bacterium (assembly GCA_019683855.1). Classification (GTDB taxonomy): domain Bacteria; phylum Actinomycetota; class Thermoleophilia; order Gaiellales; family Gaiellaceae; genus Palsa-739. The sequence goes on along the minus strand of JADGHP010000004.1, from coordinate 30,007 downwards.
GCCGCCGGCGTCTCGGAGCCGATCCTCTACCGCCACTTCGCCTCGAAGCGGGAGCTGTACCTGGCCGTCCTCGACCACGTCTGGGAGCGGGCGCGCAGCGCCTGGGAGACGGCGCTCGCCGCCCATGCGGACGACGCGTGCGCAGCCGTCGAGGCGATGGACCGCAAGCACGCCTCGGTACGGGACGCGAAGCTGCAGCTCGCGGAGCTCTGGGTGCAGGCGCTCACCGAGGCAGCCGAGGAGCCCGAGCTGCGTCGCCACCTGCGCCGGCACCTGCGCGAGGTGCACGCCTTCGCCGCGTCGGTGATCCGCCGCGGCCAGGAGCAGGGGAGCATCTCGCCCGACCGGGACGCGGACGCCGAGGCGTGGATGTTCCTCGCGGCCGGAATCCTCGGCATGGTCGGCCGGCGGACCGGCGTCCTCGGCGACGAGGAGCTGAGCCGTATTCGCGCCGCCCGGCGCGACTGGCTGCGCGCGTAGCAGCTTCGTCGCCGGCGTCTGCGCGGCCGAGACGAGAGGGGCCCCGCCGCGGCTTCGGTGGGAGCGACACGGCCTTCGGGCGCACGCTCGCGCGCGCGCCGTCCGAGCCGGTCGCTCCGCGGGGTTGCCGAGCCGGGAGCGTCCTGCGATACTCACGTAACTTCAAAAAGGAAAGTTACGGGAGGCTGCGAATGGGTTACGCGAAGGACGTGCTCGTCTCGACCGACTGGGTGGCGGAGCACCTGAGCGACGAGAGCGTCGTCGTCGCCGAGGTCGACGAGAACCCCGACCTCTACGAGGAGGGGCACATCCCCGGTGCGGTGAAGCTGCACTGGAAGGAGGACCTGCAGGACCCGATCGAGCGCGACATCGTCCAGAAGGACGTCTTCGAGCGGTTGCTCGGCGAGCGCGGGATCGGCAACGACACGACCGTCGTCCTCTACGGCGACAAGAACAACTGGTTCGCCGCGTACGCGTACTGGTACCTGAAGATCTACGGGCACGAGGACGTCCGGATCCTCGACGGCGGCCGGCAGAAGTGGATCGACGAGGGGCGCGAGCTGACGACGGAGCCGCCCTCGCCGCAGCCCAAGACGTACACCGCGAAGGAGCGGGACGAGTCGATCCGCGCGTACCGCGACCAGGTGCTGCAGTGGATCGGCGAGGACGGCCGCGCGCTCGTGGACGTGCGCAGCCCGCAGGAGTACGCGGGCGAGCTGATGGCGCCTCCGGGATACGAGCAGGAGGGCGCGTCCCGCACCGGTCACATCCCGACCGCGCAGTCGATTCCGTGGGCGCAGGCGGTCCGCGACGACGGCACCTTCAAGTCGGCGGACGAGCTGCGGGAGCTGTACGGCTCCAAGGGCGTCACGCCCGACAAGGAGGTCACGGCGTACTGCCGCATCGGCGAGCGCAGCGCGCACACCTGGTTCGTCCTCCACGAGCTGCTCGGCTACGAACGCGTCCGCAACTACGACGGCTCGTGGACGGAGTGGGGCAACCTCGTCGACGTCCCCATCGAGCGCTGACGCGCTCGCGCGGGCGCCGGGCGGTCGGGACGCGATCTCGGCCGCCCGCCGCTCGAGCGGACGGTCCTGCCGCGATCAGTCCCGCAGCATCGGCACGCCGCCGTCGGCGGAGCCCATTCGCTCGATCACCACGTGCGGGATCCGGGCGCGCGGGCTGAGCCGCAGGCACATGCGCACCACCTCGGCGCAGTCCTCGGGTCGGATCATCTCCTCGCGGGCGATCCCGGCCCACTCCGCCATCGGCGTGTCCACGAACCCGGGACAGATGGCGACGGCGCGCACCCCGTCAGGCTCGAGCTCCTCGTTCAGCGAGTGCGTGAGCGAGATCACCGCGGCCTTCGTCGCGCCGTAGACGGCGAGCCCAGGCGCGGGCAGCGTGCCGGCGATCGAGGCGAGGTTGACGATCCAGCCGCGCGTCTCGCGCAGCAGCGGGATCGCGGCCTGGGTGACGAGGAAGAGCCCGCGGAGGTTGACGCCGAGCTGGAGGTCGAGGTGCTTCGACGGGAAGCTCTCCACCCGGCCCGCGATGCCGATACCCGCCGAGTTGACGAGCACGTCGAGCCGGCCGAAGCGCTCGCGGTGCTCCGCGACGACCCGCGCGCAGTCGTCGGCGTCGGCCATGTTCGCCGCCACCGCCGCCGCGCCCAGCTCGGCGGCCGCGGCCTCGACCTTATCCGCCCGGCGCGACGCGAGCGTCAGCGCGAACCCCTCCTCCCGTAGCATGCGCGCGATGGCGAGGCCGATCCCCGAGGAGCCGCCCGTGACGAGTGCCGCCCTCTCCACGGGCGTACAGTAAACCCCGTGGAGGGGACCGGTCTCGCGCGCCTCACCGTCGGCGGGGGTTGTGCCGCGAAGTACTCGGCGGCGCGGCTGGGGGAGCTGCTGAAGGGGTTCGTGCCGGTCGAGGCGGAGAACCTCCTCGTCGGCCTCTCGCCCGCCGACGACGCCGCCGTGTACCGGCTCGACGAGGAGCGCGCGCTCGTCTTCACCCTCGACTTCTTCCCGCCGCTCGTCGACGACCCCGCGCTGTTCGGGCGGATCGCGGCGACCAACGCGCTCAACGACGTCTTCGCGATGGGCGGCGCGCCGCTGCTCGCGCTCTCGATCGCGGCATTCCCGGAGGACCTTGCGACCGAGACGGTGGGTGCGTTGCTCGCGGCCGCGGACGAGCAGGTGCGGGCGGCGGGCGCGCTGCTCGCCGGCGGCCACACGATCCGGGATCACGAGCCCAAGTACGGCCTCGCCGTCGTGGGCACCGTGCACCCCGACGGCGTGTGGCGCAAGAGCGGAGCGCGGCCGGGCGACGCCGTCTTCCTCACCAAGCCGCTCGGAACGGGGCTCGTCCTCGCCGGGCACGCGAAGGGCGTCGTGGCGGAGGACGCGTACACGGAGGCGGCGCGCTGGATGACGACGCTGAACGGAGCCGCCGCGGACGTGCTCCGCCCGTTCCAGCCGAGCGCGGTCACCGACGTCACCGGCTTCGGCCTGCTCGGCCACGCGCACGAGACCGCGGAGCAGAGCGGCGTCCGCATCCGGCTTCAGGCCGGCGCGCTCCCCGCCCTTCCCGGGGCGCTCGCAGCGGCGCGGGCCGGCGTCCGCACCGGCGGGGATCCGCGCAACCGCGACTTCGCGGGCCCGCACGTCGCAAGCGACGGCGTGCCCGACGACGTGCTCGCGCTCGCCTACGACGCCCAGACCGCGGGCGGGCTGCTCGTGAGCCTGCCCGCGGAGAAGTCGCTCTCGCTCCAGGCCGAGTTCGAGCGCGCGGGGCTCTATCTCGCCCGCATCGGCTCGGTCGAGGAGGGCGCGGGCGTCCTGCTCGAGCCCTGACGCGGGCCGGCAACGGCTCGGGCGCGGCGCCGGGACGCCTCACCGCGGCGCTCGCGCTGGGAGGCGTCTACACTCGCCTCCGTGCACGTGGAGTCCGTTCCGGCGGCGGTGCCGCGGTGGCGTGCGCCGACGCTCAGCCCGCGGCTGTTCCGCGGCGTCGCCCTCGCGGCGGTCACGATGCTCGTCCTCATCGTCGCCACCGGCGCGACGGTGCGACTGACCGGCTCCGGCCTCGGCTGTCACCACTGGCCCGGCTGCCAGCGCGACCAGTTCCTGCCGGCGAAAGGCTTCCACTCCGAGGTCGAGTTCTCGAACCGGATCCTCTCCCTGTTCACCGTGCTCTCGACGCTCGCGCTCGCGCTCGGCGCCTGGCGGACGCGGGGGGCGGGCCGTGGCGTGAAGCTCCTCGCGCTCGGGGTTTTGGCGGGCACGCTCGGGCAGGCGCCGCTCGGCGCGATCACCGTCTACTACAACCTCAACCCGTACCTCGTGATCGCCCACATGCTCCTCTCGCTCGCGGTGCTCGGGCTCGGGGTGCTCGTGCTGCTCGAGGCGACGCGGCTCGAGCGGGGCGGCGCAACCCCGCTGCCGCCCCTCGCGCGCGCGGGCGGAGCGGCGTTGCTCGCCTCGGTGTCCGCGCTGGTCGTCAGCGGCGCCTTCGCCACCGCGGCCGGTCGCTTCCCCGGCAGCTCGGGCACGACCGTCGTGCCGCGTCTCGGCTCCTTCTACCCGTCCGTCTACTGGCACGTCCGCGCGGTGGCGGCGTTCGGGATCGTCTTCTGCCTGCTCGCAGGGTGGGCGTGGCGGGAGCGGCGGCGGTTCCCCTGGCTTCTCCGCGGGTGCGCCGGGCTGCTCGCGATCCTGCTCGCTCAGATGGCCATCGGCGAGATCCAGTACCGCACCTACGGGCATGTCCCGTGGTGGCTCGTGCTCGTCCACGTCGCCGTCGCCGGGGCGTTGTTCGGCTGGACCGTGGGCCTCGTCGCGCGTCTGTGGCGTCCGGTCGCGGTCGGACGCACGTAGACTCAGCCGAATGTCGGAGCTGCACGTCTCCTTCAGACCGGTTCTCCGCCGGCCGGTGCTCGTCGCGGCGTTCCGCGGCTGGAACGACGGCGGCCAGGGAGCCACGCTCGGCTGTGGCTACCTGGCCAAGCAGTGGGGTGCGCAGCGGTTCGCGGAGATCGACCCGGAGAGCTTCTACGACTTCCAGGCGCTGCGGCCGCAGGTGTCGCTCGAGAACGGGCTGACGCGGAAGCTCGAGTGGCCGGAGAACGCGTTCTTCTACGCTCCGATTCCGGGGCTCGACCGGGACGCGGTGATCCTGCTCGGGGTGGAGCCGAACCTGCGCTGGCGGACCTTCACCCAGCTCGTCATCGACCTCGCGCGGGAGCTCGGCGTCGAGCTCGTCGTCACGCTCGGCTCGCTGCTCGCGGACGTGCCGCACACGCGGCCGGCGCCGGTCACGGCCGCCGCGAGCGACCCCGCGCTGATGGCGGAGCTCGGGCTCGAGCCGTCGCGCTACGAGGGCCCGACCGGGATCGTGGGCGTCCTGCTCGACGGCTGCCGCGCCGCGGGTCTGCCGTCGCTCAGCCTCTGGGCGGCCGTGCCGCACTACGTCTCGCTCGCGCCGAGCCCGCGGGCGGCGCTCGCGCTCTGCCGGCGCCTCGGCGAGCTGCTCCGCGCCGACATCGACCTCCGCGAGCTCGAGCGGGCGTCCGAGGAGTACAGCGAGCAGGTGAGCGAGGCGGTCTCGGCGGACGCGGAGACGGCGGCCTACGTCGAGGAGCTCGAGCGGCGGGTCGATCTGCTCGAGGCGGCCGAGGACCTGCCTTCCGGGGAGACCCTCGCCGCCGAGCTGACGCGCTACCTGCGCGAGCGCGAGCAGGAGCAGCGCGGCGAGTCGGGCCCAGACGGGCCCGCCTCCTAGCCTCCCTCGGCCTGGGTGAGGGCCGCCCCAGCCTCGGAGACCGGCGCGGCGCCGTCGTCAGGCGCCGCTCCCCGGGCGGACGCCGCGCGAGCGCGGCGCTTCGGCTTGGGCGCCTCGTCCTCGCTCTCGGGCACGCCGTCCGTCCGCGTCTCGGGGGGCTCGGCCGGGACCGCGTCCACAGACCCAGGCTCCGCGCCGTTCTCGGACGCCGCGCGTCGCCGCGGGCGGCGCTTCGGCTTTGCCGCCTCGGACCCAGCCTCGGTCTCGGGCTCGCCGCTCTCCGGCGGCGCGGCCGGGGCCGCCTCCTCTGCGGTGGTCTCGCCGTCCTGGGCGGGCGTCTGCGCCTGCTCGACCGTCGCCCCCTCCGGCACCGCCGCTGTGGCCTTCTTCTTGCGCCGACGACGGCGCCGGCTGCGGCTCGACTGCTGCTTCGGCGCCGGCAGGTTTTCGGAGAGGGCGAGCGCGACCTCCTGGATCGACCCCAGTCGCTCGCGGGCCTCCTCGATCAGCTTCGCCGCCCGCGGCGTGTAGCCCTCGGCGGACGCGAGCAGCGCCGCGCCGACCTGGGGCGGCTGCTCGAGGGCGGCGGCGACGAGCTTCGCCGCGTTCTCCTCGTGCCGGTGGCCGCGCGAGTTCGCGAGCGCCCCCAGCAGGCGCTTCGCCTCCGGGTACTCGGCGGACGCCCGCCGATCCTGCACCTTGCGGGTCGCGCGCGCGAGCCGCCACGTCCAGCGGGCGAGGATCTGCTCCGGCGCGTCCGGCTTCCCCTCGGCGATCGCGCGGAGCAGGACCCGGATGCCAGCGAGGCGCTCCTTCTCCCACGTCGGCGCCTGCGTAACGAGCGTGACGAGATCGTCGAAATCGGCCCGCTCGACGCGCATCGACACGCGGTCCTGGAGCGCCATCATCCGCAGCCGCCGGTTCGGGTTCTCGGCGGCGCACGTGGTCAGGAACTGCTCGAGGGCGGACTTGCTCGCTCGGCCCTCGGTCAGCTTGAGCACGAACGAGGCGCGCTCGTCGAAGCGGATCTGGCGGCCTGCGATCGTCGCCCAGTAGCGCTGCTCGTCCTCGTCGAGGTAGCGCGGGTCGATCCGCTGCCACTCCCGATGGATCACGCCGAGGCGGCGGCGGACGTCGGGCGTGACCGGGACGAGCCAGGGGGCGGGCGTGAGCCGCCGGCGGGCGCGCCGCTGCGAGCGGCGGCGCGGGGCCGGGGTGACGCGGGCGCCCTCGCGGTAGAAGTCGGCGTCGAGCAGCGAGTGGAGGGAGACGACGCGCTCGTTGTGCGTCGCCCCCTTCGGCACGAAGTCGACGACGATCCCCGCCTCCTTGCGCGGGTGGAGGCGCATGATGCGTCCGATCCGCTGCTGGTAGACGCGGCGCGACGCCGTCGGAGCGAGGTGCATGCAGACGGTCGCGCGCGGCGAGTTCCAGCCCTCGGCGAGGAGCTGCGCGTTGATGAGCACGTTGATCTCGCCGCGCTCGTACGCGGCGAGCGTCTCGGCCAGGCGCACGGGAGGCGTCCGGCCCGAGACCGCCTCGGCCCGCAGGCCGGCGGCCCGGAACTCCTGCGCGAGGTGGTACGCGTGGTCGACGCCTGCCGCGTAGACGATCCCCGGCGTGTTGTCGAAACGGTCGCGGTAGAGGCTCGCGGCCGCCTGGTTTAGGGCCTGGTGGTCGAGGGTTTTGGCCAGGATCTCCTGGTCGAAGTCGCCGCCGACGATCGGCACCGAGTTGATCGCCGCCACCGGCGGGACGCGCAGGCAGCGCAGCGGCGCGATCAGCCCGCGGCGCGCCGCGTCCTGGAGCGGCAGGTCGTCGACCGAGGCGGGGAAGACGTCGGAGACCTGCTTCGCGATCAGCTGCTCCGTCGCGGTCATGCCGACGTAGATGGGCTCCGGGAAGGAGCGGATCGCGGCGGAGGTCTTCTCGCCGAGCGCGGTGTGCGCCTCGTCGCAGATCACGAGCTGGTAGGCGCCGCGGTCGAGCGAGTCGACGTGGCGCGCGAACCACGCGTACGTCTGGATCGTGAGCGGGTTCGAGCGCGCCGCGCGGGCGCCGCGCAGGATCGGCTCCGTGAAGCGCTCCTCGTAGCCCTCGGCCGCGAGATCGCGCTGGAACTGGGAGACGAGCAGGCGGCGGTGCGTGAGGATGAGGACGCCGAGGGTGCGCGCCGCCTCCACGAACCCGGCGGCGGCGATCGTCTTGCCGGACGCGGTCGGGTGGCGGAAGCGGTAGCGGCGCACCGCTCCCGGATCGTCCTGCGGGGGCGGCTCCTCGTCTTCGTCCTCGGCCGCGCGCGGGACGACGAGCGTCGCGTCCTCGTCGTCGTCGTCGACCTCCTGCTCGGCGAGCTCGTCGACGGTCGCCGCGTGGCCGTTGCCGTTCGAGTGCTCCTCGTCGCGCTGGTTGGCGGAGATCAGCTCTGTGAGCATCCCCGCGAGCGCGTCCACCTGATGGCGGCGGAGCACCGTGCCGGCGGCCGTGTGCGGCTCCTCCTCGGCGAGGACCCGCTCCAGCCCGAGCATGAGCCCGAACTGCACCTTCCACTGCGGCGACGGCGCCGTTCGGCCGGACTCGATCTCGGCGAGCGCCTCGTCCAGCGCGCGGCGTCGTGCGGTGCCGGGCGCGAGGACCTGCTCGGGATCCTCCCCCTCCCGGAGGAACGGCTCACCCGCCCACGCTTCCGCGCGGAGCGCGGCGGCAACCAGCGGCTCTGCGGCCGCCGGGATGATCGTCGGCTGCTGAATGGCTTCCTGCATATGCGCAGCACCAGCAGTGCTGCAACCCGTTGAGAGGGGCGCGCTCGCTGATTCCCCTGGGCGAGCAGCGCTTGCGGAAGCATACCCCGTCCGGGAACGTCGTCAACCGTCCGGGCGGGACCTGACTGACGCGTGCGGCGTCTCGCAACGTTCCGCCTGGATCGCGTGCGGCGGCGTCGCACGCGCGGCCTCCGGCGATCGCCGTCTCCGGTGCTGGCCGTGGCTCAGACGGCGGCTGCGGGGCGGTAGTCGGCGAGCGGCGAGCCGACGACGCGTTCCGACACGCCGGTCTCGTCGAGGTGCTTCGTGATGCCGCCGAGGTGGAACGGGTAGCCGGCGCCGAGGATGAGGCAGGCGTCCACGTCCGTGGCCGCAGAGACGACGCCCTCGTCGAGCAGGCGCCGTACCTCGTCGGCGATCGCCTCGAGCACGGCCTCGCGGATCTCCGCGACCGTCTTGCGCGCTTCTTCCCGAACGACGATCTCGTCCCGGCCCTCCGCGTAGGCGGCGAGGGTCGGCGAGAGCGGGAAGCGGTCGGGGTAGGCCGCGTGCAACGTCTCGAGCACGTGGTTGGCGACACGCGGGCCGACCATCTGCAGGAGCACCGACGGCGCCATGGGAAGCCCGAGCGAGAGGACCGCTTGGTCGGTCTCCTCGACGGTGTTGCCATGCTCGAGCGCGTCCATGAGCACCGTCGTCATCCGGGTCAGGATGCGGTTGACGACGAACGCGGGCGCGTCTCGGACGAGCACGCCCCGCTTGCCGAGCTTCCGCACCACGTCGAAGGCGGTGGCGAGCTGCTCGTCGGTCGTGCGCGAGGTGCGGACGACCTCGACGAGGGGGAGCACCGCGACGGGGTTGAAGAAGTGGAGCCCGACGTCGGCGCCCATCGCCTCGACGGAGAGGGAGGAGGTGTTCGTGGCGAGGATCGCCTCGGGGGCGACCTCGCGCGCCGCGGCGAGCACCTCGCGCTTGACGTCCAGCTCCTCGAACACCGCCTCGAGCACGAGATCGCAGCCGGCGAACTGCTCCCACCCGGTGCCGCCGTCGACGAGCGTGGCGAGAAACGGCTTGCGCGCGCCGACCTCCTCGCGGATCGTCGCGAGCGCCTCGTCGACGCGGGACTGCTCGACGTCGCGCAGGACGAGGGGCACCTCCAGCCGCCGCAGGAAGAGCGTCGCGAGCTGCGTCGCCATCAGGCCGGCGCCCACGATGCCCACCTTCTTCACCGCGCGCGGCTGGACGTCCGGCACACCCTCGGCCTTCTTCGTCCGCCGCTCGACCACCGTGAAGGCGTAGGCGGCGGCGCGCGCCTGCGGGCTCGTCGCGAGCTCGCCCAGCGCCTGCTCCTCGGCCGCGTACCCCTCCTCGAGCGTCCAGTCGCGTGCGCCCGCGATCAGGTCGAGCGCGACGTAGGGCGCGCGCGTCGCTCCGTGGACGGCGTCGTCGACCCGGGCGCGCGCCTTGCGGAAGATCGTCTCCGCGTCCGACCAGTCCGGCTGCGGCCGCTCGATCCCGCCCCGCTCGACGAGCTCGACCGCGAACGCGAGCGACTCGTCGACGAACTCGACCGGTTCGAGCAGTCGATCGGCCAGCCCCAGCTCGACCGCCTCCCGCGCCCCGATCAGCCGGTTCTGGCGCAGCGGGTTCGTCACGATCAGCCTCACGGCCGCCTCCGGGCCCGCGAGGCGCGGCGTCAGCTGGGTGCCGCCCCAGCCGGGGATGATCGAGAGCGCCACCTCCGGGAAGCCGAGGTGGCGGACGCTGCCGGCGATCGTGCGCGCGTCGCAGTGCAGGGCGAGCTCGAGGCCGCCGCCGAGACAGGCGCCGTTGATCGCGGCGACCGTCGGGTACGGGAGCGCCCGGATCCGGCTGAACACCGCATGCCCGGCTCGCGAGCCCTCGATGGCGTCTTCGGGGGAGGCGATGCGCGCGAGCTCGTCGATGTCCGCCCCGGCGCAGAAGACGAAGGGCTTCCCGGTGAGCACCATGGCCGCCCAGTCGCCGGACTCGAGCACGTCGAGGAGGGCGAGCGCGGACTCGATCGCGGAGCGGCCGAGCGTCGTCGGTTTGGTGTGGTCCTCGCCGTTGTCGAGCGTCACGAGCGCGATCGGGCCGACGCGCGACTCGACGCGCTGCAGCTTGAAGACCGTCTCGCCGCTCACGACTGGACGTTCTCCCAGAGGATCGCGCAGCCCATTCCCATGCCGATGCAGAGCGCGGTGAGACCGTAGCGCCCGCGGCGCTCGCGCAGGCCGTAGGCGAGCTGCGCGACGAGGCGGACGCCCGTGGCGGCGAGCGGATGGCCGCAGGCGATCGCGCCTCCGTACGGGTTGAGGCGCGGGTCGTCGGCGGCGACGCCGAGCTCGTCGCACCAGGTCAGCACCTGCACCGCGAACGGCTCGTTCAGCTCGAACAGGTCGACGTCGTCGAGGGTCAGGCCCGCCTGCTCGAGCACGCGCCGCGTCGCGGGCACCGGCCCGTAGCCCATCAGGTGCGGCTCGACGCCCGCGTAGGCGAAGCCGACGAGGCGGAGCTTCGGGGCGAGGTCGAGCTCCTCGACCGCCTCCTCCGAGGCGAGCACGCACGCCGTCGCGCCGTCGGTGAGGCCCGCCGAGTTGCCCGCCGTGACGCGTCCGCCCGGGCGGAACGCCGGCGCGAGCGCGGCGAGCGCCTCGAGCGAGGCGTCCGGGCGCAGGAACTCGTCGCGGTCGGCCACCGTCCAGCCGTCGTCGGTGAACACCGCCATCGGCGCCACCGTCTCGCGCATGACGCCGTTCTCCCAGGCGGCCGTCGCTCGCCGCTGGGACTGGAGCGCGAACGCGTCGGCCCGCTCGCGCGTGATCGCAGGGAAGCGGTCGTGGAGGTTCTCCGCCGTCCGGCCCATCACCGCGGCCGACTCGTCGATCAGCCGCTCGGCGACGAAGCGCGGGTTCAGGTCCACCTCCTCGCCCATCGGGTGGTGGCCCATGTGCTCCACGCCGCCGGCGAGCGCGACGTCGACGGCGCCGAGCGCGATCTCGCCCGCGGCGGTCGTGATCGCCGTCAGCGCGCCCGCGCACATCCGGTCGACCGCGCAGCCTGGCACCGTCTCGGGCAGTCCCGAGAGGAGCGCCACGTCGCGGCCGAGCGTCAGGCCCTGGTCGCCGACCTGCGCGGTCGCGGCGAGCACGACGTCGCCGATCCGCTCCGGCGGGAGCTGCGGGTTGCGGCGTAGGAGCTCGCGCACGACCTTGACGGCCATGTCGTCGGCCCGCGTCCGCCAGAAGCACCCCTTCGGCCCCGCCTTGCCGAACGCCGTGCGGACGCCGTCGACGAAGAACACCTCACGCAGCTTCCGAGCCACAGGCGCACGATAGCGAGGCTTTGACTGACGCATCAATCAGCTTCGCCGCGGAATACTGCCGCCGGTGGACTGGAAGCAGCGCCATCGACAGGCGATCGAACGCTACCGCGACGGCCAGCGGCGTCTCCCGGGGATCGGCGACCCGGACCAGCGGCAGCGTCAGCTGACCCGGCTCGGCAACGCCGCGTGGGCCGTCGGCCTGTGCCTGTTGATGGAGGGCCGCCGAGGCGAGGCGGCGGAGTGGCTCCGCCGCGCGGCGGCGCGCTACCGCGAGAGCTGGCCGGATGCGCCGCCAGGCTCGTGGGGGCGGCCGATCGGCGCGACGAAGGCGCTTCTCCTTGCCGGCGAGGACGCCGAGGAGGCGGCGCGCTGGGCGCTCGAGGCGGGCGCGGCGGAGGCCTCCTCGCCGATCGGGCGCTACGCGGCCGTGCTCGCGCTGCTCGTCCTGCGCCGCGACGGCGAGGCGCACGCGCTCGCCGCCGGCCTCGCCGGCCGCGACGACTTTCCCGCCGACGTCGCGTCCGCGCTCGCGGCCCTCGCCGCGGGAGACGGCCCCGCGTACGCGGCCGCGGTCGAGGAGGTGCTCCGCTCCTTCGAGACGCGCGAGGCGTTCCTCGAGGACACGCCGGTCGCCGACACGGTGCTCGTGCTCGAGCGCCTCGCCGCCGAGCGCGGCCTCGCCTCCGGACTGCGCCCCTCCGAGCTGCTGCCGCCCACCTAGTGCGGCGTCTCCGCAACGTTTTCGCCAGAAACGACGGTCTCGGCCTCGAGCGGCGCGTGCTTCAGGTCTCTCGTTCTGAGAGACCGTACGAGAGGCGCGACGCGGCGGCCCGGTCGAGCACGGCGCGCGTCGGGCCGAGCTCGGCGCGGACGAGGCTGCCGGGCGTCTCGCGTGAGGGCTCCCCCGCGAGCGCGCGCGCGACGGCGTCCGCCTTGTCCGCGCCGGCAACGAGGAAGAGCACCTCGCGTGCGGCGCGCAGCGCCGGCAGCGTCAGCGTGATCCGGTCGACGTAGGGGTCGAGGTGCGCCTCGGCGCCGACGACCCGGCGTTCGGTCTCGTCGAGGGTCGGCTGGCGCGGGTAGAGCGACGCGACGTGCCCGTCCGGGCCGAGGCCGAGCAGGACGAGGTCGAAGGCGGCGAGCGGCGCCAGCTCGCGCTCGTACGCCGTCGCGCCGCCGTCCTTGCCGAGCTCGCCCCGCATCCGGTGCACGGCCGCGGGCTCGACGGCGAGCCGGTCGAGCAGCGCCGCCTTGGCCATGCGGTAGTTCGAGCGCTCGTCGTCGGGCGGCACGCAGCGCTCGTCGCCCCACCACAGCTCGACGCGGCCCCAGTTCGGCTCGAGCTGCGCGGCGAGCTCGTACGCGCGTCTCGGCGTCGAACCGCCCGTGAGCGCGACGTGCCCGCCGGCGCGAGCCTGCTCGGCGAGCCGCTCGGCCACGACCCGGGCGGCCGCCTCCGCGTCGCCGGCGACCCGGATCTCGACCTCGCCCGCGCTCACCCCCGGCCCCTCGGGCCACGTCCCGCGACCAGGTCGCTGGACATGGCCGAAATGGGGCGTGTCGCCGGCGAGGAGCGCCGGTCGCGCATCAGCCTCCCTCCGCCAGCTCGCGGGCCCGGTCCATCGCGGCCTGGATCGCGTTCAGGAACGCGGCGCGGACGCCGGCCCGCTCGAGCTCGCGGATGGCGGCGATGGTCGTGCCGCCCGGCGAGGTGACCGCCTCGCGCAGCTCGACGGGGTGCATGCCCTCGTCGCGGAGCTGCTTCGCGGTGCCGAACATCGTCTGCACGACGAGCGTCGTCGAGATCTCGCGCGAGAGGCCGAGCAGGATGCCTGCCTCGATCATGGCCTCCGCGAGCAGCGCGAAGTACGCGGGTCCCGACCCCGAGACGGCGGTGACCGCGTCCATCCAGCTCTCCGGCACGCGCACGACGCGGCCGAGGTGGGAGAGCGCCTCCTCGGCCAGCGCGAGGTGCTCGTCCCCGGCGTGCGTGCCGGCGCAGATGCCGGCCATGCCCTCGTGGACCGTCGCCGGGGAGTTGGGCATCGCGCGGACGACGGGCACCGAGTCCGCGATCCGCGCCTCGATGAAGCGTGTCGGGATCGCCGCGGCCACCGACACGACCGTCTGCCGCGGCGTGAGCAGAGAGCCGATCTCGCCCAGCAGCTCCTCGATGTCCTGCGGCTTCACCGCGACGACGACGAGACCCGCGCCCGAGATCGCGTCCGGGTTCGAGCTCGTGGCGGCGATGCGGTAGCGGTCGGCGAGCTCCGCCACCCGCTCCTCGCGCCGGTCGCCGACCGCGATCTCGTCCACGCCTCGCCAGCCGGAGCTGAGCAGCCCCGAGAGCAGCGCCTCGCCGATGCGGCCACCGCCGAGGATCGCGACCTTCCGTTCCGCCATGCCGAGAGTCTGCCTACGCGGCGCGGACGGCGCGCACCGGCAGCAGCCCGCGCGCGAAGCCGGCGAGGAGGTAGACGCTCGCGAGCCCGGCCCACGCGCCGTACGGCGCGAGCAGCTCGGCGGTCTCCGCCGCCTCCACCGGCCTTCCCCGCAGCGCCCGCAGGAGCTTGACGAGGCCGAGGTCGCCGACCAGCCCGTGCTCGCTGCGGCCGAGCCCCTCGAGGCAGACGACCGCCGCCGACCACGGCCCGAGTCCACGCTCGCTCTCCAGCCTGCGCACGACGGCGCCGGTCGGGTGGTCGTGCAGCCGCTCCAGCTCCAGGCCACGGCACACGCGCACGAGCGCGGCGGCGCGTCGCTCGTGCAGTCCCAGGCGGCGGAGCTGGAACGGCGCGGCGTCGGCGAGCGCGCGCGTCGTCGGCGCCGGGGACAGCCCCTCCGGCCCGGGCGGCGCGAGCGCGCGGATCACGCGCCGCTCGAGCGTCCGCGCGCTCCGCCAGTCGATGAGCTGCCCGCACACGCCGCGCAGGAGCGCGTGCGCGACCGTCGCCGTCCGTAGCTGTCGCAGGCCCCGCAGCTCGCGCGCGGCGCGGCCGAGCAGCGGGTCGTCGCGGACGAGGCGCAGGAACTCGGAGTGGTCGTCGTCGACGGCGAGGATCCAGCGCAGCCGCTCGGCGGCGGCCATCGATCCCGCCCGGATCGTCACGGCTCCGTCCGGCGCCTGGCTCGCGTGGGCGAGCTCGCGCCGGCCGTCGACCTCCAGCAGCGCCGTGAGGACGCCGTCGCGGAAGCGGCGCGTCGCGTCGCCCGCGACCCGCGCGCTGAGGGCGAGCGAGTACGGACCGCGCGGCGTGACCGCGAGGACGACCGTCAACGCTCGCTGCGAATCTCGCCGGGCGACATGCGGAGGCCGAGCTCCGCCGCCCGGTCGAGCACGTCGAGCGCCTGCTCTTCCCGGCCGGCGGCGCGCAGCATCCGCGCCCACGCCCGCGCCGCCTGCGTGGCGTCGCGCCACTGCCGTCCCTGCTCGAGCAGCTCCACGGATTGCCTGAACGCGTCGTCCGCTTCCTCGTGGCGGCCCTGGCGGGCGAGACCCTCGGCGAGCGCGAAGAAGGCGGCGCCCCGTTCCTGCGGCAGCTCGGGGCCGATCCGGGCGAGCGCCTCGTGGGCCAGGTCGACCGCGAGCGCGCCGTCGCCTCGCAGCGCCGCGACCTGCGCCCGCTTCACGTGCAGCATCGCCGCGTCGGTGAACGAGGGGGCGGCGCCGAGCAGGCGCTCGGCCGCGTCCAGGTGCTTCGTCGCCTCGTCGGGAGCGTTGCCCGTGATCATGATCGACGCCGCGAGCAGGTGGGCTCGCGCGAGATTGAGCGTGTCCTCGGTCGCCTCGAGCAGCGCGATCGCCCTGCGCGCGTTCGCCAGCGCGAGCGCCGGCTCGTTGTCGGCGTACGCCGTGCGCGCCAGCGACCAGTAGAGGCGGACGCGGGCGTACGCGTCGTCGTTGCCGCCGGCGCGCTCGAGCGTCTCCTTCACGATCTCCTCCGCGCGCGCGAGCTCGCCGCTGTCGCTGAGCGTGCAGCTGAGGACGGTCGCGTAGCGGGCCTCGAGCGACGGAGCCGCCCCCTGCGCGCGGACGCGGTCGAGGCAGCGCTCGAGCAGAGCGACGGCGAGCTCCGACCGGCCGGAGGCCGAGTAGGCGTGGGCGAGCTGCAGGTACAGCTCGGCTCGCTCGATGGGCGCGAACGGCTCGCCTTCGACCGCGTCCTCGAGCAGTTCCACCATGCGGCGGCTGTCGCCCTGCTGGCGCGCGATCATCGCCAGCGCCACGCGCGCCCGCAGTGCGGCCTCGCGGTCACCGGCGGCGAGCGCGTCGGCGAGGAGCTGCTCGAGCTCGCCTCGGGCATCCGTTCCGTCGCCGAGGCGCACCGTCAGCTCGAGGTCGATCAGCTTCAGCTCGCGCTCGCCCCCGGGGGCGAGGTGGGAGCCGGTCTCCAGGTACTCGGCGGTGACGCCGAGCTTCGCGGCGAGCCGGCGCAGGGCCTTCACCGACGGCTGCCTGGTGCCGGCCTCGATCCGCGAGATGTACGCGTACGAGACGCCCGGCGCCGCGAGCTCGCGCTGGGAGAGACCCCGCTCGAGGCGGAGGCGTTTCAGCCGCTGACCGATCGTCTCGTCCAGGGCCAGAGGGGAGTGGCCCGCCATGGCGGTCACATTCTCCTTGGTTGTCTCGGGACCGTCAAACCAGAACCCGCTCAT
Source organism: Thermoleophilia bacterium (assembly GCA_019683855.1). Taxonomy (GTDB): domain Bacteria; phylum Actinomycetota; class Thermoleophilia; order Gaiellales; family Gaiellaceae; genus Palsa-739. Next base: position 13,978 of record JADGHP010000004.1, on the reverse strand, counting down.
TGCCAATAAGAAACAAAAGGACAGGGTGAGTGGTGTCGTGGACGAGTGTGCCGTACGCGGATGCGCTTCGTCCCGCTGTACGCTCGGGCCGTGACGGCGGTCGAGGCGACGCTCTACGCGCTCCTGCTCGGCGCGGGCGCGGCGGCCGTGTGGAGGCGTCCGGCGGTGGCGCTGTCCCTCTTCGTCGTCGGCCTCGCGCTCCACAACGCGGCGATGGCGTCACTCTATGCGGCGGGCGTCCGGGGGACGATGCTCACGGCGATTGCGGCGTGGAAGGAGATCCTGCTCGCGGTGGCGCTCCTCCGCGTCGCCCGCGACGCCCTCCGGGCGCGGGCGCTCCCGTTCCGGCCGGGCGCGGTCGACGGGCTCGCGCTCGCGTTCGCGGCGCTCGTCGTGGCGTACGGGCTCGTGCCGCAATCGGCGCTGGGAGGGTCGGCGTCGACGAAGGCGGTGGCGCTCGGGCTCCGTCACGACCTCGTTCCGGTCGGCGCGTACCTCCTCGGTCGCTCGCTCCGGCTGGATCGTCCCGAGCTGCGGCGGCTCGGGTGGACGCTGCTCGGCACCGCCGGCTTCGTCGCCGCGCTCGGGCTGGTGGACGCCTACGCCGTGCCGATCGGGTGGTGGCGGACGAACGGCGTCGTCGACTACTTCCACGAGCAGCTCGGCTACGACTACCACGGCACCGGCGTGAACCCGAAGGTCGCCGGGCTGCCCGAGAACTTCGTCTACAACGTCGGCGGCGACCGGCCGTTCCTGCGCCGGCTCGTCTCCACCTTCCTCAGCCCGCTCGCGAGCAGCTACCTGTTCGTGGTGGCGCTGCTCGGGACGGCCGCGGTGGCGCGCCGCCGCCGGCCGGCGGCGCTCGCGCTCGGCGCGCTCGCGGCGGCGGGGCTGCTGTGGACGTTCTCGCGCTCGGCGCTGCTCGCGCTCGCGGTGGGCCTCGTCGTGCTCGCGGCGTTGCGGCGGCGGCCGCACGAGCTCGGGGCGGCGGTCGCAGTGGTCGCGGTCGCGTTCGCGTGGGTGCACGTGTTCCCGTCGATCGCCCCGACGGGGCGCTGGACGGCGGCCGACCTCCGCTACCAGCACGAGATCGCGCGCCGGAACCCGACGGCCTCGAACGCGCCGGCGAGCGTGAACGAGTCGTCGCTCGGCGAGCACTGGCGGAGCCTCGAGGACGGCGTCGCGACGATCGCGCGCCACCCGCAGGGGTACGGTCTCGGCAACGCCGGGCAGACCGCGTCGCGCACGGGGACGCCGCTCAAGGCGGGCGAGTCGAACTACACGGAGCTGGGCGTGGAGCTGGGCATGGTCGGGGCGCTCGTCTGGGTCGCGTGGGTGCTCGCGCTGCTCGCGGCGCTCGTGCGCGCCGCCCGCGACGACCGCTGGGCGGCCGGGGCGGCGGCGGCGTTCGCGGCGACGCTCGCGCTCGCGGTGCAAACGGACGTGATCGGCGACCCGTGGGTCGCCTACTGCGTGTGGGCGCTCGGCGGCTCGCTCGCGCTCGTCGGCGCGCGACGGGTCGAGCCTGCGGTGCCCCTCCCGGCCACGGCCGAAGCGCGCTAGGCCGAACGAGCGTCTTGTGCGGCGCGCGGGCGGGCTCTAGCCTCGGCGACCGATGAGACGACGCGCGACCGGGGTGGAGCTGCTCCTCGCCGTCCTCTTCGTCCTGCTCGTGGTCGGCGCTGCGACGCGGCTGGGCCGGCACGAGACGGCCCGGATCGTCGCCGACCCGGTGCGCACGCCCGGCGTGCTCAACCCGGATGTGACGCAGGAGACCATCGGAAGCACGATCTGCCGCCGCGGCTGGACGCGCACGATCCGCCCGCCGGTCGAGTACACGAACGCGCTCAAGCTGCGGCAGATGAAGGAGTACGGCGAGACGGGGCCGCCGTCCGCCTACCAGGAGGATCACCTGATCAGCCTCGAGCTCGGCGGCCACCCGACCGATCCGCGCAACCTGTGGCCGGAGCCGTACCCGCGGGCGCGGGAGGTGGACGCGATCGAGAACGAGCTGAACGCCGAGGTGTGCGACGGCACCCTGACCCTCGCCGAGGCCCAGCAGCGCGAGTCGGCGCTGAAGCACCGCGACGGCTAGATGAGCGGCGCGACGCTGCGCTTCGCGGGCTACAGTCGCGTGGTGATCGCGCCCTCCACGCGGATGGGGCTCGTCGAGCTGACGGTCTCCGATCTCGACCGCTCGCTGGGCTACTGGAGGAGCGCGATCGGGCTGCGCGTGCTGGAGCGGGAGAACGGGAGCGCCACCCTGGGCGCGGACACGCCGCTGCTCCGCCTCGTGGAGCAGCCGGGGGCGCGGCCGGACTCGGGTCACACCGGCCTCTACCACGTCGCCCTGCTCCTCCCGGATCGCCCGAGTCTGGCTCGGTTCCTCGCCCACGTCGCGCGCGAGCGGATCCCGCTGCAAGGGCTCTCCGACCACTTCGTGAGCGAGGCGATCTACCTGCGCGACCCCGACCGGCACGGGATCGAGGTCTACGCCGACCGGCCGCGCGAGCTGTGGGAGGGCCAGGTGATGGAGCGGATGACGACCGAGCCGCTCGACGTGGACGACCTGCTCGGCCAGCTCGCGGATCCCGCCCGGGAGCCGTTCGCCGGCCTGCCCGACGGAACGACGGTGGGGCACGTCCACCTGCGCGTCGCCGACGTGGACGAGAGCGTGCGCTTCTACCGCGACGTGCTCGGCATGGAGCTGATGGCGCAGCTCGGGCCGATGGCGGCGTTCTTCGCCGCCGGCGGGTACCACCACCACGTCGGCGCGAACACCTGGGAGAGCCGAGGCGCCTCGCCGCCGCCGCCCGGGTCGGCCACGCTCCGCCACGCGACGATCGTGCTCCCGGACGCCGCCGAGCGCGACCGGGTCGCGGCCGCCGCCGCCGACGCCGGGCAGGAGCCGGAGGCGCGCGAGGACGGCATCCTCGTCCGCGACCCGTCGCGGAACGCGCTCCTGCTTGCCGCCTGAGGCGCGCCTCGATCCCGCCCTGCTCCGCCGCGCGTCCGTCCCGGGTCGCGACTCCGCCCGAAACCTGGACGACTCCGCGTTGGTTGCCCGCGCCGAGTCTCGCGGTGTGCGCTATACCTCGGGTGAAGCCGGCGTGAGCAGCAAGCCAGTCGAACAGCTCTCCCACGTGATCGTTCGCTTCGCGGGCGACTCGGGCGACGGCATGCAGCTCACCGGCGCCCAGTTCACCGCCGAGACGGCGCTGCTCGGGAACGACATCTCGACGCTGCCGGACTTCCCGGCCGAGATCCGCGCGCCCGCCGGCTCGCTGCCCGGGGTCTCGGGCTTCCAGCTCCACTTCGCCGACCATGACATCCTCACGCCCGGCGACGCGCCGAACGTGCTCGTGGCGATGAACCCGGCGGCGCTGAAGACGAACCTCAAAGACCTGCCGAAGGGCGGGACGCTGATCGTCAACGCCGACGCGTTCAACGAGCGCAACCTGCAGAAGGCGGGCTACACGTCGAACCCGCTCGAGGACGGCTCGCTCGACGAGTACCAGCTGCACAAGGTGCCGCTGACGACGCTCACCGTCGGCGCGCTCAAGGACGTGGAGGGCGTGACGCCGCGCGAGGCGGAGCGGGCGAAGAACATGTTCGCGCTCGGCCTGATGTCGTGGCTCTACGGGCGGCCGATCGAGCCGACGATCGAGTTCCTGCGCGCGAAGTTCGGAGCCAAGCGGCCCGAGCTCGCGGAGGCGAACGTGAAGGCGCTCCAGGCCGGCTACGCGTTCGGCGAGACGACGGAGACGTTCGCCGTCACCTACGAGGTGAAGCCGGCGAAGATGGCGCCCGGCACCTACCGGAACATCACCGGCAACCAGGCGCTCGCCTACGGTCTGATCGCCGCCTCGAAGCTGTCGGGGCTGCCGCTCTTCCTCGGCGCCTACCCGATCACGCCGGCGAGCTCGATCCTCGAGGAGCTGGCTTCGTACAAGCACTTCGGCGTGCGCACCTTCCAGGCGGAGGACGAGATCGCCGCCGCCGGCGCGGCGGTCGGCGCCTCGTTCGGCGGCGCGCTCGGCGTCACCACCTCGGCGGGGCCGGGGATCGTCCTCAAGGCGGAGACGGTCGGGCTCGCGGTCATGCTCGAGCTGCCGCTCGTGATCTGCGATATCCAGCGGGCGGGCCCCTCGACGGGGATGCCGACGAAACCGGAGCAGGGCGACCTGCTGATGGTGCTCCATGGCCGCAACGGCGAGTCGCCGGTGCCGGTGGTGGCGGCGCGCTCGCCGTCCGACTGCTTCGACGCGGCGATCGAGGCGGCCCGGATCGCGCTCAAGTACCGGACGCCGGTGTACCTGCTCTCGGACGCGTACCTCGCGAACGGCTCCGAGCCGTGGCTCTTGCCGGACGTCTCCGAGCTGCCTGACATCTCGACGACCTTCGCGACTGAGCCGAACGCGGGCGACGCGTTCCTGCCCTACCTGCGCGACGAGCAGACGCTCGCGCGGCCCTGGGCGCCGCCGGGGACGCCGGGCCTCGAGCACCGCATCGGCGGCCTCGAGAAATCGGACCGCACGGGCAACGTCTCCTACGACCCGGACAACCACGACCTGATGACGCGGCTGCGCGCGCAGAAGGTGGCGGGCATCGCCGCGGACATCCCGGAGCTCGAGGTGGACGACCCGGACGGCGAGGCGCGCGTGCTCGTGCTCGGCTGGGGCGGCACGTACGGGCCGATCGCCGCGGCGGTGCGCCGTGTGCGGGCGAGCGGGCGCAAGGTCGCGCACGCGCACCTGCGGCACCTGAACCCGTTCCCGCGCAACACGGGCGAGGTGCTCCGCCGCTACGAGCGGGTGCTCGTCCCCGAGATGAACCTCGGCCAGCTCCTGAAGCTCGTCCGCTCCGAGTTCCTCGTCGACGCGGTCGGGTACAACCGGGTGCGCGGGCTGCCGCTGCGGGCCTCCGAGGTGGCGCAGGCGATCGAGGCGCTGATCGACCATGAGTGACGCGAACGGAAACGGGCACGGCAGGCTGACGCTGACGGCGAAGGACTTCCGCACCGATCAGGAGGTGCGCTGGTGCCCGGGCTGCGGCGACTACGCGATCCTCGCCGCGCTCCAGTCGTTCATGCCGGAGCTCGGGATTCCGCGGGAGCGGATCGTCTTCATCAGCGGCATCGGCTGCGCGGCGCGCTTCCCGTACTACATGAACACGTACGGGATGCACTCGATCCACGGGCGCGCGCCGGCGATCGCGACCGGGCTCGCGACCACGCGGCCCGACCTCTCGGTGTGGGTCGTGACGGGCGACGGCGACGCGCTCTCGATCGGCGGCAACCACCTGATCCACGCGCTGCGCCGCAACGTGAACCTGAAGATCCTGCTCTTCAACAACCGGATCTACGGGCTGACGAAGGGCCAGTACTCGCCCACGAGCGAGCTCGGCAAGGTGACCAAGTCGACGCCGATGGGCTCCCTGGACTGGCCGTTCAACCCGCTCTCGCTCGCGATCGGCGCCGAGGCGACGTTCGTGGCGCGCGCCATCGACACCGACAAGGCCGGGATGGCCGAGGTGCTGCGCGCCGCCGCCGAGCATCGCGGGAGCGCGTTCGTCGAGATCCTCCAGAACTGCCCGATCTTCAACGACGACGCGTGGGCGTTCGTCCGCGACGACAAGGAGGGCGTGAACCGGATCGTCCTCCGCCACGGCGAGCCGATCCGGTGGGGGAAGGACGGCGAGAAGGCGCTCCGCCAGCTCCCGGACGGCACGATCGAGGCGTGCGGCGCCGACGAGGACGGCGTGCTCGTCCACGACGAGACGCACGAGGAGCCCTCCCTCGCGTTCGCCCTCAGCCGCGTCACCCAGGCGACCCACGGCGGCACGCCGGTCGGCGTCTTCCGCAACGTCTCGCGCCCGACCTACGACGAGATGATGGCAGACCAGCTCCGCGTCGCCGAGGAGCGCCGCGGCAAGGGCGACCTCGCCGAGCTTCTCCACTCCGGCGAGACCTGGGTCGTCAGCTAGCGTGCGCGTCGCCGGTGATGCCCTCGGTTCGGTTGTCCGGGGGAATGCGCCGCGCCGACGCTGAGATCTCCTCGTTCGTTCCGTCGAGCGCCTCTGCGGGGCGGTCGCCGCCGACGCTCAGACCATGCCGTCCTGGTCGCCGAGCGAGAAGTGGAAGTGGTCGCCGTGCGTCTCGACGTCGAGGGTCTTGTCCTGGAGCGCGGCCGCGGCCACCTCGTCCAGGAACAGCGTCGCGCCGCCGTCCTGCACGACCTCGTCGCCCTCGACCGGCGCCTCGGCGAGCGAGAGCTCGAGCTGCGTCTCGCCGTTCGCGCTCGTACCGGTGATCCGAAGCCCGCCGTCGGGCCCGGCGTTGGACTCGGCGAGGATCTCCTGGATCGCCATCGCCGCCTGCTCGGTCAGGGTCAGCACCGCTAGCTCCTTTCGTGGGGTTCCCTACCCGGCCCGTATCCGTCGCGGCGGCGGATGAATCCTCGTGACGGGTGGCGGCAGCAGAAAGCGGGGTCGGACGGGCTGCGGCCGACCGCCCGACCCCCAAGGTGTAGACGCCGGACCGCTCCGAAACGTGCAGGGATTCGACCCACCGGCGACCGGGGAGGCGCGAGGCGATGACAGGACGCGCGCCGAGCAGGCCGGAGGGCGACGCCGCCCCGAAACAGCGCGGCTGGCCGGCGTTATGCGTGCTGCGGCTCGTGTGTCCGCCGGCGGCGGGGCTCGAGGCGCGGCGGGCGCCGGCGGAACTCGGTCGCGGCGCCCAGCGTGCCGAGCAGCCCTGCGACCCCGGCCACCGTGAACGCCAGCTCGGTGCCGCCCACGTCGCACAGCCAGCCGGCGAAGAGGCCGGCGGCGGCGCCCGTCCCGTTGAACGCGTAGAAGTACAGCCCGATGATGCGCCCGCGCAGCCGGTCGGGCGCCTGGAGCTGCATCATCGCGTTCGAGTTCGCCGACCACGCGGTGAACCCGACCCCGACGAGGAAGAGCAGGAACCCCGAGGCGACCGTGGAGCGCTGCGGCGCGAGCAGCAGCTCGGAGCCGGTGAAGACGAGGCTGCCGAGCAGCATCACCTTCGCCGAGGCGCGTCCCAGCGAGGCCGCCCCGAGCGCGCCGACGAGCGCACCGCCGCCGAACAGCGCCGAGAGCAGCCCGTACACCTGCGCGTTCGTGTGCAGCGTCTTCGCCGCCAGCACCGGCAGGGTGACGTTGAAGTTGAAGCAGAACGTGCTGAGCACGAACGTGAGCCCGAGCAACACCAGCATCCGCCGCTGGCTGCGCACGTAGGCGAGCCCCTCGCGCGTTCCCCGCAGGATCGACGGCCGCTCGAACTCCTCCAGCGGGAAGAAGTCGCGCACCCGCATCGCGAACAGGCTGAGCAGGACGGCGAGGAAGCTGACCGCGTTGATCAGGAAGCAGACGCCGGCGCCGGCGAACCCGTACACGGTGCCGGCGACGGCGGGGCCGAAGATCCGCGAAGCGTTGAAGAGGCTCGAGTTGAGCGCGATCGCGTTCGGCAGCACCTCGCGTCCGACCATCCGGTAGGTGAGCTGCTGGCGCGACGGCACGTCGAGCACGAGCACCGTCCCGTTCAGGAACGCGATCAGGTACAGCATCCACGGCTGCGCGAGCCCGCCGAGCGCGATCCAGGCGAGCGCCGCCGCGGTCACGAGCTGCGCCGCCTGGGTGCCGATCACGGTGCGGCGCGCGTCGAGCCGGTCGGCGAGCACGCCCGCGAACAGCCCGAAGACCATGAACGGCACGAACTGCGCGAACGCCATCACGCCGACCGAGAACGGCGAGTGCGTGATCTGGTAGACGAACCAGCCGAGCGCGATCCGCTGCATCCAGGAGCCGGTCTGCGAGACCGCCTGGCCGGCGAAGAAGAGGCGGTAGTTGTGGTAGCGGAGGCTGGCGAAGGTGCGCGAGTTGAAGCGCCCGATCGCCGCGGTCACGTGGCCTCCGCGCGGACGAGGCGGGAGAGGGGCTCGACGGCGGCCTCGATCGCGGCGAGCTGCGCCGGCGGGAGCGTGCGCAGCCGCATCGCGAGCCACGCGGTGCGGCGGGAGCGGACGCGCCGCAGGGCGCGCTGGCCCTCGTCGGTCAGGGTCAGGCCGACGCGGCGGCGATCGACCGGGCTCGGCGTGCGGGCGACGAGCCCCTCCCGCTCGAGCCGCGAGACGAGCTTGGACATCGCGGCGGGCGACACGCGCTCGCCCGCGGCGAGCTCGCCGACGCAGATCCCGGGCGAGTGCTTGATCGCGGCGAGGATGCCGACCTGCTCGGGCGAGAGGCCGGTACCGCGAGTCTCGCGGCGCAGCTCGCGCCCGATGCGGAGAAGAGTGGGGCGAAGGGCATCGGCGAGCGCCATGACCGCCGCCTCCGTTGTCACCGTAGACGTCACAATTCGTTAACCGGGTTAACCATAGCAGCCGCGTGACGACGTCCGTCGTCTCGGCCGCGCCGGCTTCCACCTGCGTCACGAGCGCGTTATCGTGACGATCAGCACCACCTTGGAGGGCTGACGATGCAGATCGGAGCGGTGATGCGGACGCAGCTCGTGACGGCGCGGCCGGACGAGACCGCGGCGGCGGCGATCCGGCGCATGCTCGAGGCGAAGGTCGGCTCGATCATCGTCTGCGAGGGCAGCGCGCCGGTCGGGATCTTCACCGAGCGCGACGTCCTGCGGCTGGTCGGAGCCGCGACCGACGTCGAGCGCCTCCTCCTGCGCGAGGCGATGACGCCCGACCCGCTCACGATCGCGGTCGACGACAGCATCCTCGCCGCCGCGCAGCTCATGGGCGAGCGCCGGCTCCGGCACCTGCCCGTCGTCCAGGGCGGCAACCTCGTCGGGATGGTCTCGATGCGCGACGTGCTCGGGTACCTCGCCGAGCGGCTGTACGCCGAGCACGACGCGGTCGCCGTGGAGACCGCGCGGACGCTGCTTTCCCGCTGAGCGCCCGGGGACCCAGTGCGGCCTCGAGCAGCCTCATGTCCCGTGCAACGTGACGAGAGGCCGCGCTAGAGGATCTTGGAGAGGAAGCGCTTCGTGCGCTCGTGCTCGGGCGCCTCGAAGAAGTGCTCCGGCGGGCCTTCCTCGATGATGACGCCCTCGTCCATCATCACCACCCGGTCGGCCGCCTTGCGCGCGAACCCCATCTCGTGCGTGACGACGACCATCGTCATCCCCTCGCGCGCGAGCTCCTCCATCACGGTCAGCACCTCGCCCGTCACCTCGGGGTCGAGCGCGCTCGTCGGCTCGTCGAAGAGCATGAGCGCCGGCCGCATCGCGAGCGCGCGCGCGATCGCCACGCGCTGCTGCTGGCCCCCCGAGAGCTTGCCGGGGTAGACGTCCCGCTTGTCGGCGAGCCCGACCCGAGCGAGCAGCCGCTCCGCGTCCGCGACCGCCTGCTCGCGCGGCACGCGGAGCACCTGCACCGGCGCCTCGACCACGTTCTCGAGCGCCGTCTTGTGCGGGAAGAGGTTGAAGCGCTGGAAGACCATGCCGATCTGGGTGCGCTGGCGGGCGATGCTGCGCTCGGAGTCCTCGACGAGCTTGCCCTTGCGCTCGCGGTAGCCGATCAGGTGACCGTTCACCTCGATCCGCCCCGAGTCGATCTTCTCGAGGTGGTTGACGCAGCGGATGAAGGTCGTCTTGCCCGAGCCCGACGGGCCGATGATGCAGACGGTCTCGCCGCGGCGCACGTCGAGCGAGACGCCCTTGAGCACCTCGAGCTTACCGAACCGCTTGCGCACGTCGACGGCGTGGACGACGAGGTCGTTCATCGCGCTCCGCGCGCCCAGGCGGTGACGGGGTTCCAGGCGGCGAGGAGACGCTCGCGGAAGCCGAGCTCCTCGCCGCGCTCGCTCGCGGCCAGCCGCCGCTCGATCCACGCTTGCACGAACGTCCAGGCGGTCGTGAGCACGAGGTACCAGAAGGCGACCGCGAGGAAGTAGTCGGAGACGAACGTCTGCGAGTAGCCCTGCTCCGCGTCGGCGAAGAGCTCGTAGACGCCGATCGTGTAGACGAGCGAGGTCGTCTTCATCATGTTGTTGAACTCGTTCCCGAGCGGGGGGACGATCACGCGTGCCGCCTGCGGGAGCACGATCCGTCGCATCGCGAGCCAGTGGCGCATCCCGAGCGACTTCGCCGCCTCCATCTGGCCCTTGTCGATCGAGTCGATCCCCGCCCGGATGATCTCCCGCATGTACGCGCCCTCGTTGATCGAGAGGGCGAGCAGCCCGGCGCTGATCTCCGAGCTCAGGGTGAGGCCGAGCACGTGGACGGTGGGCGGGTTGAGGGCGAAGTAGAAGTAGAAGATCTGCACGAGCAGCGGCGTCCCGCGGAAGATCCAGACGTAGACCCCGGACAGGACGCGAAGCGGCGGGAAGCGGGACATGCGCGCGAGCGCCGCCAGCAGCCCGAGCAGGACGCCGAGCGTCTGGGCGACGACCGACAGCGCGATCGTCGCCCAGAGCGCCCGCGCGAACGCGTGGTCGGGGTGGAAGATCCGTAGCCAGATGACGTGCCAGTCGACTGAGACGAGCACGTCCACGCGCTACTTCTTGAGCGCGAAGGCGCTGATGCCCCACTTGGCCAGGATCTTCTGCATCGTTCCGTTCGCGTAGAGCTTCGCGATGGCCTGCTTGAACTGCTTGCCGAGCGGGTCGCCCTTTCGGGTCGCGATCCCCTCCGGGGCGGCCTGGATCTGACCGCCGGCCGTCTCGAACTTCCCGCCCGTCTTCTTGATGTAGTAGAGGACCGGCGTCGCGTCGGCGAAGTACGCGTCCACCTTGCCGGCGAGGAGCGCCGCGGCGGCGTTCGTGTCGGCGGGGTAGATCTTGATCGTGATCGGCTTCTTGCCCTGCTTCGCGAAGCGCTTGTTCGTCGCGTCCAGGGTGGCCTTCTCGGTCGTCGCCGACTCGACGGCCACGCTCTTGCCGCTGAGCGAGGCGAGCCCGGTGATGTGCTCGGGGTTGCCCTTCTTCACCATGAGCAACATCCCGACGGTGATGTAGTCGGCGAAGTCGACCTGCTTGCGGCGCTCGGCCGTGTCCGTCATCGCGCTGATGATCGCGTCGCACTTCTTCTTCAGCAGCGCGGGGATGATCACGTCGAAGCCCGTGGTCTTGATCTGCGCCTTCGCGTGCAGGAGCGCCGCCACCGCGTTCGCGATGTCGATGTCGGCCCCGACGGGCTTGCCGCCCTGCAACGACTCCATCGGCGGGTAGGTGGTGTCGCTGCAGAAGACGATGGTCTTGGCGGCCCGGTGCGCCGGGGCGGCAGCGGCCGCAGCCGTGAGGACCGCGCCGAGCAGCGCAGCCGCGGCGAGCGAGACTGCCGTGCGCCAAGCGAGAGTGTGCATTTCCCTCCCTCGTGTCCGGGGATGATCCGTTGCGGCGCCGCCTGGGCGCGCCCGCGCATCGTAGACTGCGGCGCCGCGAGATTCACGGTTTTCGGTCGGGCGCCGGGTAGGCAGGATTGAGCCGTGCGCGCGATGGTGCTGCACCAGCCCGGCGAGCCGCTCCGGCTCGAGGAGCTGCCCGTCCCCGAGCCAGGGCCGGGGCAGGTGCTGCTGCGCGTCGTCGCCTGCGGCGTCTGCCGCACCGACCTGCACGTCGTCGACGGCGAGCTGCCGCGACCCAAGCTGCCGCTCGTCCCCGGGCACCAGATCGTCGGCGTGGCCGAGGACGGGCGCAGGCTCGGCGTGCCCTGGCTCGGCTGGACGTGCGGAACCTGCCGCGACTGCGTCTCCGGCCGCGAGAACCTGTGCGCGCGGGCGCGCTTCACCGGCTACGACCTCGACGGCGGCTACGCCGAGCACGCCGTCGCGGACGAGCGCTTCTCGTTCCCGATCCCCGAGGGCTACCCCGACCTCCAGGCGGCGCCGCTCCTCTGCGCGGGCCTGATCGGCTACCGCTCGCTGCGCATGGCGGGCGACGCCGAGCGGATCGGCCTGTACGGTTTCGGCGCCGCCGCCCACATCGTCGCCCAGGTCGCCCGCCACGAGGGACGGCGCCTCTTCGGCTTCGTCCGGCCCGGCGACGAGGCGGCGCGCCGGTTCGCGCTCGAGCTCGGCTGCGAGTGGGCCGGCCCCTCGGACGCGCCGGGCCCCGAGGAGCTCGACGCCGCCATCGTGTTCGCGCCGGCCGGCGAGCTCGTCCCGGCGGCGCTGCGCGCGCTCGCGCGAGGCGGCGTCGTCGTCTGCGCCGGCATCCACATGAGCGACATCCCGAGCTTCCCGTACGAGCTGCTCTGGCACGAGCGCGTCGTCCGCTCCGTCGCCAACCTGACGCGTCGCGACGGCGAGGAGTTCCTCGCCCTCGCGCCGCGCGTGCCCGTGCGCACCGAGGTCGAGGTCTTCCCGCTCGAGCAGGCGAACGAGGCGCTCGGCCGGCTGCGGCGAGGCGAGGTGCGCGGGGCCGCGGTGCTGCGGATTTGACCGGCCTCCCGGCCGTAGCGACGATGGCGTGATGGACAGGCTGAGGGCGATCGGCCGCTTCGCCGCGGGGCACTCGCGGCTGCTCGCCGCGCTCCAGCTCCTGCTCGTCGCCGTGTTCCTCGTCGCGGTCGGCTGGGCGATCCGCGGCTCCTTCTCCGACGCGGCCGACGACCTCCGCGACGCGAACCTGCTCCTGTTCGGCTTCGCGTGCCTCGTCCTCGGCGCGTACTACCTCGTCTTCGTGCTCGGCTGGATGTGGATCCTCGGCGCCTGGGGGATCCGCATCTCGTACCCGGCGGCGCTGCGGGCGGAGATGGTCTCGATGCTCGCCAAGTACGTGCCCGGCGGCGTGTGGACGCCGGCCGCGCGCGTCGTCGCGGCGCGCCGGGCCGGGGTGACCGACGCGGCGGTGGTCACCGCGTCGATCCTGCTCGAAGCGGGGATCTCGGCGATCGCGGGCCTGATCGTCTTCGTGCTCAGCCTCGCCTGGGTGGACGGCGTCGACGCCCCGCTCGCGCCGCTCGTCGCCTTCGGCGTCGTCGTCGCCGTGCTCGTGCACCCGCGCGTGTTCCGGCCGCTCGCCGCCCGCGTGCTGCGGCGGCTCGGCTACCGGCGCGAGCTGCCGACCCTGCGCGCGCCGACGATCGCGCTGCTCCTCCTCTTCTACTCCGGCACCTGGGCGCTCGGCGGCGTCTCGGTCTGGCTGCTGCTGCGCTCGGTGGGGGCGCGCCCGGACGCCGACTCGATCGTCTTCCTCGGCGGCACGGCGGCGGTCGGGGCGATCGTGGCCGTCCTCTTCGTGTTCGCGCCGTCGGGGCTCGGGCCGCGGGAGGCGTCGATGTACGGGCTCATGCTCGCCGTCGCGACCAAGGGCGAGGCGCTCGGCGCCACGGCGCTCAACCGCGTCGCGATCACGCTCGTCGAGGTGCTCCTGCTCGTGGTCGGGAGCCTGCTCCTGCGCGGCCGCGACGGCGAGGAGGGCGCCGAGGCGCCGCTGCCGGACCCCGAGGCGCAGGGAACCTAGCCCTGGCGTCGGTCGCGTGCCCGCCACGAGGTCTGGACGTCCGTCCAGGATCCGTTTCGCGCCTGGCGGGGCGACAACGGCTCCCGCGGCGTAGATCCTCCCGTGCACGCGTTCGCCTGGACGCGCACGTGCTCGCGACCGGGAGCTGCCGCAGGTGCCTCGTTCAGCTGCCATCCGAAGGGCTCGTCTGCCCGCCGGCGCTCCGACTCGTCTCGGGCGGGCGGCGCGCGCTCCCGCGGGCAGGGCGCGGTGAGCGGGTACGTCGACCGCCTCCTCGAGCGGATCGCCTCGCGCATCGCGGCGCAGATCGCCGGAGACGGAGACAGAGGTCGCGGCTTCGGCGAGCCGGACGGACGCGACGGCGTGCCCGGCCTCGCGGGCCGCTCCGGCCCCGCGCCCTCGTCGGGCTCGGGCAACGGATCGGAGCCGGGAACGGAGACATCCGACGCGGGCGGCGCGCTCCGGCCGCCGCCGCCGGTCGTCCCGGTCGGGCCGCCGCCTCCTCCGCCCGTCGTTGCCGCGCCCGCCCCTCCGC
>JADGHP010000044.1 GCA_019683855.1 Thermoleophilia bacterium | reverse complement strand
GAGCGTCGAGCTCGCGGGCCGCGACGTGACGGGGCTCTCTCCGGACCTGCGCGCGCGGGCGGGGCTCGGACGGACGTTCCAGCTCTCGAGCGTCTTCCCACGGCTGTCGGCGTTCGAGCACGCCCGCCTCGCCGCTGAGGCCTCCCTCGGTGGGACGATGCGGATCTGGCGGCGGGCCTCGCGCGTCCGCGAGGCGATCGAGCGCGCGCACTGGAGTCTCGAGCGCGTCGGCCTCGGTGCGCGGAAGCCGGTGCCCGCGGGACTCCTCGCCGGCGGCGAGAAGCGCAAGCTCGAGGTCGCGATGCTGCTCGCCGCCGACCCGCAGGTCCTCCTGCTCGACGAGCCGATGGCGGGCGTCAGCGCCGAGGACGTTCCCGAGCTCGTCGAGGTGATCCGCGCCGTGCACCGCGACGAGCGCAAGACCGTGCTGATGGTCGAGCACCACATCGACGTCGTCACCGGGCTCGCCGAGCGGGTCGCCGTGATGCACCACGGATCGCTGCTCGCCGTCGGCACGCCCGCGTCGGTGATGAGGGATCCCGCCGTGCAGCAGGCGTACGTGGGAGAGCCGCTGTAGTGGCGCTCTTGCTCGAGGTCCGCGACCTGCACGTGCGGCTCGGCGGATCGCACGTGCTCCAAGGCGTCTCCTTCCAGGTGGAGGAGGGCGGCGTCACGGCGCTGCTCGGCCGCAACGGCGTCGGCAAGACGACGACGTTGCGCGCGATCCTCGGGCTCGTCCCGCGCGAGGGCGCGGTCAGCCTCGCAGGGGCGCCGATCGAGCAGGAGCCGACGCACCGGATCGTCCGTCGCGGGATCGGCTACGTCCCCGAGGATCGCGACGTGTTCGCCGGCCTCACCGTGCGCGAGAACCTCGAGCTGGCCGTGCGCGACGGGGCGCCGCGGTACGAGCTCGTGTTCGGGCTCTTCCCCGAGCTGCGCGAGCGCGCGGACCAGCGCGCGGGCACGCTCTCGGGCGGCCAGCAGCAGATGCTGGCCATCGCGCGGGCGCTCCTCAACCCGAACCGGCTGCTCCTGATCGACGAGCCGACGAAGGGGCTCGCGCCCGCGCTCGTCACGGACGTGGCGGCCGCGCTCGAGCGGATCGCGCAGACCGAGACCGCGCTCCTCGTCGAGCAGAACCTCGGCGTCGTGCGCCGGGTCGCGACCTCGATCGTCGTGCTCGACCAGGGCCGCGTCGTCCACACGGGCTCGGGCGCCGACCTCGACGACGACGCGCTCGTCAACCGTCTCCTCGGAGCGGGGCACGCCACGTGAGCACCTTCGTCCTCCTCACCGTCACCGGGCTCGGGCTCGGCGCGATGTACTTCCTCGTCGCCTCGGGCCTGTCGCTCATCTACGGGCTCATGGGCGTCCTCAACTTCGCCCACGGCTCGTTCCTCACCGTCGGCGCCTACGCCGCCTGGTTCACGGAGTCGAAGCTCGGCGGGATCTCGCCCGTTGCGTTGCGCTTCCTGCTCGCGTCGCTCGTCGGGCTCGCCGCCGGCGCCGTCTTCGCCGTGCTCGTCGAGCTGATCCTGATCCGGCCCCTCTACCTGCGCCACATCGAGCAGGTGCTCGTCACGGTCGGCCTCGCGCTCGCCACCACCGCCCTCGTCCAGGGGATCTGGGGCAACGACTCGCGCATCCTCGCCACCCCGCGCTGGTTCGCGGGAACGACGGAGGTCGCCGGCGCGCACATCCCGAACGACCGCTGGGTGGACATCGGCGCCGCCCTGCTCCTGCTCGCCGCCCTGAAGGCGTTCCTCCGCTACACGCGCTACGGCCTCGTCATCCGGGCGGGCGTGGAGAACCGGGCGATGGTGACCGCGCTCGGGATCGACGTGCGGCGCGCCTTCACGATCGTGTTCGCGATCGGCGGCGTCGCGGCTGCGCTCGCCGGCGTGCTCTCCAGCGTCTACTTCACGTCGATCACGCCGGGACGCGGGACGAGCCTGCTCATCTACGCGTTCATCGTCGTCGTGATCGGCCGGCTCGGCTCGCTCGGCGGCTCCGCCGTCGCCTCCGTCGTGGTCGGGCTCGCGCAGCAGTACGTCAACTACTACTCGACCGGCCTCGGCGATCTCTCCGTCGTCCTCCTGCTCGCGCTCGTGCTGCTCGCGCGGCCGGCCACCCTCGCCGGGAGGACGGCGTGACGCACCGGCTCGTGCGCGCCGCGTCGCTCGTGGGCCTGCTCGTCCTGCTCGCGTTGGTGCCGAAGCTCGACTTCGGGCTCGGCGTCCTGCTCCCGGGAGCGCTCTCGAGCCCCGGGACGCTGCAGCTTCTCGCGGTCTGCCTCGTCTTCGCCGCCGTCGCGCTCTCCTACGATCTGCTCTTCGGCTTCACCGGCCTGCTCTCGTTCGGGCACGCCCTCTACTTCGCAGCGGGCGTCTACGTCTCCGACGTCGCTGTCACGAAGTGGCACTGGAGCTTCTGGGAGGCGTGCCTCGCGACCGCAGGGGTGGGGATCGCGCTCCCGGCCGTGGTCGGCTGGATCAGCCTCCGCACCTCCGGGATCGCGTTCGCGATGGTGACGCTCGCGTTCGCGCAGGCGGGCGCGATCCTCGTCCAGAAGAACCCGCGCGGGTGGACGGGCGGCGACGAAGGGCTCGGCTACGACTACGAGCGGATCCCGTCCGCGTTCGTCGGCGTCTTCAACACGCGCAACCTCTACTGGCTCGCGCTCGGCTACGCGGTCGCCGTCGTGCTCGTCGTCGCCTGGGTCGTTCGCTCGTCGCCGGGCCACGTCTGGCAGGCGATCCGGGAGAACGAGCGGCGCGCGGAGGTGCTCGGGCTCGCGACGAGGCGGTACAAGCTGCTCGCGTTCGTCGTCGCCTCGTTCCTCGCCACCGTCGGCGGCGTCGTCTACATGCTCGCGGTCAACGGCGCCGACCCGAGCGTCACCACGCCCGACTTCACGTTGATGCTCCTCGTCATGGTCGTCCTCGGCGGCAGCGGCACGCTCTGGGGGCCGGTGCTGGGAGGCGCCCTCTACTGGTACGCGGAGCAGCGGCTGCTCGCGGTCGGCGGCTCCCACGAGATCCAGTCGCTGCCGGCCGTCCTGCGGACGCCGCTCTCGCAGCCGCTCTTCATCCTCGGCACGCTGTTCGTGCTCGCGGTGTTCTTCGCGCCCGGCGGGCTCGCGGGGATCGGTGCGCGCGGGCGCTCCGGCGCCGCCGGGGTGCGGCGGCTGCGGAGCGCGATGCGCGAGGCGTTCCGCCTCGGCGCGCGGGAGGGAGCGTGACGGTGGACGCGGTCGTCTCCTACGCCCGGAGCGCCGGCGTTCGGATCGCGTTCGAGACGCGCGGGGACGGATCGCCGCTGCTCCTCGTCCACGGGCTCGGCTACGGGCGCTGGGGCTGGAACCCGGTCGTGGGGCCGCTCGCGAAGCGGCACCGCGTCGTCCTCCTCGACAATCGCGGCATCGGCGAGAGCGACGTCCCGTCCGGTCCGTACACGGCGCGGATGCTGGCGGAGGACGCCGTCGCGGTGCTCGACGCCGCCGGCGTCGAGCGCGCCCACGTGGTCGGGACGAGCCTGGGCGGGATGATCGCGCAGGAGCTCGCGGTCGAGCACCCCGACCGCGTCGAGCGGCTCGTGCTCGCGTGCACCACGCCGGGCGGGGAGCGAGCGGCGCCGTACCCGGAGCCGACGCAGCGCCTGCTCGCAGAGGCCGCCTCGCTCGAGCCGGCGGTCGCGCTGCGGCGCTTCGTCGAGAACGCGCTCGCCCCGGGCGCACCCGGGCCGCTCGTCGACGAGATCGTGGCGCTGCGGCTCGCCCATCCGCCGGATCCGGCCGGCTGGCAGGCGCAGGCCGCGGCAGCAGTCGCCTTCGACGGCTACGACCGGCTGGCGCGGATCGCCGCGCCGACGCTCATCCTGCACGGCACCGCAGACCGAGTCGTCGACTGCCGGAACGCGCTGCTCCTCGCCGGCCGCATTCCGAACGCGCGGCTGGAGCTCTTCGAGGGCCTGGGCCATCTCTTCTTCTGGGAGGCGCCCGACCGCTTCCTCGCCTGCGTGGGAGAGTTCCTCGCGTGAGCGGCCTGCACACCATCGACCGCTGGATCCGCGATCGCGCGCGCACCACGCCCGACCGCGTGGCGATCGACTTCGAGGGGCGGCTCGTCACCTGCCGCGAGCTGGACGAGGCCTCCGACGCCCTCGCGGCCGCGTTCCGGGAGGCGGGACTGCGTCGCGGCGACCGCGTGGCGACGCTCACGCCGAACTCGCCCGAGCACGTCGCGGCGCTGTTCGCGTGCGCGAAGGCGGGGACGATCCTGCTCCCGCTCTCCTTCCGGCTCTCGCCGGTGGAGCTGCGCTACCAGCTCGAGGACGCCGAGCCCGCCCTCTTCCTCGTCGCCGAGGAGCACGAGGAGCTCGCGGCCGCGACCGGACACCGCTTCCACCGTCTCGAACGGCCACGTCCCGCGACCTGGTCAGGGGACGTGGCCGCGACGGACGTGTCCGACGACGACCCCCTGCTCCTCGTCTACACCTCCGGCACCACCGGCAAGCCGAAGGGGGCGCTGCTCACGCACGCGAACTGCTTCTGGACGAACGTCGGCTTCGACCTCACCACGGGCGTCCACCAGGACGACGTCGTGCTCCAAGTGCTGCCGCAGTTCCACGTCGGCGGCTGGAACGTGCAGGCGCTGCTCGCGATCTGGAAAGGCGCCCGGCTCGTGCTCGAGCGGCAGTTCGACCCGGCTCGGGCGCTGCGCCTGATCGAGGAGAAGCGCGTCAGCACGATGATGGGCGTGCCGTCAACCTACCTGTTCATGGCGCAGCAGCCGGAGTTCGCCTCCGCGGACCTCTCCAGCCTCTCCCGCGCGGTCGTGGGCGGCGCCCCCATGCCCGAGGCGCTGCTCGAGACGTGGGCCGCGCGCGGCGTCGCCATCGTCCAGGGCTACGGGCTCACCGAGGCGGCGCCGAACGTCCTCTGCCTGCCCCCGCACGAGGCGGCGCGGAAGCTCGGCTGCGCCGGCAAGCCGTACCCGTTCGTGGAGGTGCGCCTCTCGCCCGAGGGCGAGCTCCAGGTGCGCGGGCCGAACGTGTTCGCCGGCTACTGGCGCAACCAGGAGGCGACGGCGGAGGCGTTCACGTCCGACGGCTGGCTGCGCACCGGGGACGTCGCCGAGCGCGACGACGAGGGCTTCTACCGGATCAGGGGCCGCCTCAAGGACATGTACATCTCCGGCGGCGAGAACGTCTATCCGGCCGAGATCGAGGCGGTGCTGCACGAGCACCCCCGGGTGGCGGACGCGGCCGTCGTCGGCGTCGAGGACGAGCGCTGGGGCGAGGTCGGGCTGGCGTTCGTCGTCGCCGACGGCGTCGACGAGGAGGAGCTGCGCGACTGGTGCCTCGCCCGGCTCGCGCGCTTCAAGGTGCCGAGATCGTTCCGCTTCGTCGACGCGATCCCGCGCAACGGGCTCGGCAAGATCCAGAAGGACGCCCTGCTCGTCCGGGAGGGCCTATGAGCGAGGTCGCGACCGGAGCGGGCGGGCGCGCCCTCTCGCGCCGCGGCGCGCGAACGCGGCAGCGCCTGCTCGAGGCCGCCGAGCGCGTCTTCGCCGAGCTCGGCTACGTCGACGCCTCGATCGTCAAGATCACCGAGGCGGCCGGCGTCGGCCAGGGCACCTTCTACCTCTACTTCGCCTCCAAGAAGGACGTCTTCGACGAGCTCGTCCGCGACCTCAACCGGCGGGTGCGACACGCGATGAAGGAGGCCTCCTCGCGTGGCTCGAGCCGGCTCGAGGCGGAGCTGCTCGGCTTCGACGCCTACTTCCGCTTCACCCGCGAGCATCCCGCCCTCTACCGGATCATCCGCCAGGCGGAGTTCGTCTCGCCCGAGATGCTCCAGTACCACTACGAGAAGCTCGCCGGCGGCTACACGGAGGCGTTGCGCGAGGCGAAGGAGCGGGGCGAGGTGGGGGCGATCGACCCCGAGGTGAGCGCCTGGGCGCTGATGGCGACCGGCGAGATGCTCGGCATGCGCTACATCCTCTGGGGGGACGGCGAGGTGCCCGAGCGCGTGCGGGCCGAGCTCGAGCGCATCGTCCGCCGCGTGCTGGAGCCGCCCCGGTGAGCCGCGTCGGCATCGCGGCTACCGCCGCATACCTCCCCGAGCGCTGGATGACGGCCGCCGAGGTGGCGGAGCGGAGCGGCATCCCGCAGAGCGTGATCGTCGAGAAGTTCGGCCTGCGCGGAAAGCACATCGCCGCCGAGGACGAGCACGTGAGCGACCTCTCGGTGCGGGCGGCCGAGGCGCTCCTCGAGGAGACGGGAATCGACCCCGCGTCGCTCGACGTCGTCATGTACTACGGCTCGACGTGGAAGGACTACGCGGTCTGGCAGGCGGCGCCGTGGATCGCGCACCGCATCGGCGCGAGTCGCGCCTACGCCGTCGAGTACGACAACGTCTCGTGCGGCACGCCGGTGGCGCTGCGGGTCGCCCGCGACATGCTGCTCGCCGAGGAGGAGCTGCGGAGCATCCTGGTCGTCGCCGCGTGCCGCGAGTCGTACCTGCTCGACTACGGCAACCACCGATCCCGCTTCATGTTCACGTTCGGTGACGGCGCCGTCGCCGGGCTCGTGCTCAAGGACGCCGGCCGTAACGAGCTGCTCGGCTGCCACGGCATCACGGACGGCTCGTTCTCGCTGCAGGTGAAGGTGCCGAGCGGCGGCAGCGTCCACCCCAACGGCGGCTACCGCTTCCTCGATGTCGCCGACCCGGCGGCGATGAAGGCCGGCCTCGACCGCGTCAGTCTGGCCAACTTCGCCGCCGCCGCGCAGGTCGCGCTCGAGCGCAGCGGCGCCACGCTCGCGGACGTCGGATACCTGTGCGGGATCCACATGAAGCCGTCGATGCACCGGGCGCTGCTGCGCGAGCTCGGCCTCGACGAGTCGCGCGCCGCCTACCTCGACGACACGGGTCACATGAGCGGCGTCGATCCGCTGCTCGCGCTCGACAGGGCGGCGCGGGCCGGTGAGCTGCGCGACGGCGAGCTCGTCCTCCTGCTCGCCGCCGGTACCGGCTACACGTGGGCGGCGAGTGTCGTACGCTGGGGGGAATGGCAGCACTGACAACAGGCGACGAGTACGGCCCCTCCTCCTGGATCGAGGTCACCCAGGAGCGCATCCAGGCGTTCGCGGACGCAACCGGCGACCACCAGTGGATCCACGTCGACCCGGAGCGCGCCGCGGCCGGTCCGTTCGGGACGACGATCGCGCACGGCTACCTCACGCTCTCGCTGCTTCCGGCCATGTCGTACGAGGTCGTGCCGCGGCAGGACGGCGGGGTGGCGATCAACTACGGGCTGAACCGCGTCCGCTTCCCGGCGCCCGTGCCGGCGGGGTCTCGCGTGCGCGGCATCTTCCGGGTCGAGTCCGTCGAGGAGGCCGACTGGGGCTTCCAGGCGACGATGGCGGCGACGGTCGAGCGGGAGGGCGGCGACAAGCCGGTCTGCGTGGCGGAGCTCGTCTTCCGCTACTACAGGTGAGTCGCTGCGCGCTCGTCACGGGCGCGGCTCGCGGGATCGGTGCGGCGATCGTCGAGCGGCTCGCCGCCGACGGGTGGCAGGTGCACGCCGTCGACCTCGAGGACGGCGACCTCACCACCCGGGAGGGCAACCGCGCCGTCGTCCACGCCGCGCTCGAGCGCTTCGACGGTCGCCTCGACGCGGTCGTCGCCAACGCCGGCTTCCAGCACGTGGCGCCGCTGCGCGAGTTCCCGGAGGACGAGTGGGACCGCCTCCAGGCGCTGCTCCTGACGAGCCCGTTCCTGCTCGCGAAGTACGCCTGGGATGCGCTCGCCGCCTCCGGGGACGGCCGCTTCCTCGTCGTCGCCTCCGCGCACGCTCTCGTCGCGTCCCCGTTCAAGGCCGGCTACGTGGCCGCCAAGCACGGCGTGCTTGGGCTGGTGAAGGTGCTCGCGCTCGAGGGCGCGGAGGTCGGGATCTCCGCCTCGGCGCTCTGCCCCGCCTACGTGCGGACCGAGCTGGTCGAGAAGCAGCTCGCCGACCGCTCGCTCGACGACCTCCTCGCGCCGCAGGCGGTGAAGCGGCTGCTCGAGCCGTCCGAGGTCGCCGCGGCGGCGGCGTGGCTGCTCGGGCCGGACGGCCGCTCGGTGACGGGCGCTCCGCTCGTGCTCGACCTCGGCTGGACGGCGCGGTGAGCCGCTCCGTCGTGGTCTTCGCCGGCGGCGACGCGCCTTCGGTGGCAGCGCGAGAGGCGATCCCGGCCGGGGCGACCGTCGTCGCCGCCGACGGCGGGATCGACCACGCGCTTGCGCTCGGGCTCAGGGTGGACGTCGCGGTCGGCGACTTCGACTCGGTTACTCCCGAGGGGCTTGCGGCCGTCGAGCGGGCGGGCGCGCGGATCGATCGGCACCCGGCTGCGAAGGACGCGACCGACCTCGAGCTCGCGCTCGCCGCCGCTGCAGCGCTCGCGCCCGAGCGCGTGCTGGTCGTGGGCGGCGCAGGCGGGCGGCTCGACCATCTGCTCGGGGAGCTGCTGCTTCTCGGCGCCCCGGCCTATGGCGGGTTCGAGCTCGACGCGCTCCTCGGTGGCGCGCACGTGCACGTGGTGCGCGGCCGGCGCCTCCTCCGCGGTACGCCGGGGGAGATCGTCTCGCTGTTCGCGCTGCACGCGCCCGCGCGCGGCGTCGTCACGTCGGGGCTCGCGTACCCGCTCCGTGGCGAGACGCTCGAGCCGGGCTCGACGCGCGGGGTCTCGAACGTCTTCGACGCGGCCGAGGCCTCGATCGCGGTCGCGGACGGCGTTGTGCTCGCCGTCCGCGGCTAGAACGCGCCAGGCGCCCGCCGCGCGATGGCCCATCGATGTGACGGCCCATGGATCCACATGCCCACCGGCCCATGCACATCCATGGGCAAGCGTCTGCTTCGGACACCGTCGGTCGGGAAGCGGCGGGGGCGGCGCATCGCTCCGGGCCGGAACGCGCCGCCCGTCGTGCTCGCGGCTCCTCAGGGCGCGCAGTACCGCCTCGTCACCACCGCGCTCGTCGCGACCGGCTTCTTCAGGAGGCCGTGCGCGCGCATCCAGCGGCCGTAGCGCGCCCAGCGCGCCGGCTTCGGGCAGCCCGCGCCCGCGAGCAGGCGCAGCGTCGCCGGCGTCGCGCGCTCGAGGAACGCGTCCTTCGCCGCGGTCGCGTGGCGCAGCACCTCGAGCGCGCCCTTCGGGTCGCGGCGGGCTGCGTTCGTCCCGGCGACGAAGGCGCCGACGAAGCGGCGCACCGCGTCGGCGTATGCGGCGTCGGCTGCGAGCCGCTTCTTGCTCGCGACGAGCACGAGCTCGTCGTACGGCGGGATCCCGGCGCGGTCGAGCGGGATCACCGTCGGCTTCACGCCTCGCTGCTCGAGCTCGATCGCCTCGACGTTCCGGTAGACGCCGAGCACCGCGTCCACCTTGTGCGAGAGGAGCGCCGGCAGCAGGTTGTAGCCCACGTTCACGACCGTGACCGCCTTGCGCGTCAGGCCGGCGCCGGCGAGCGCCGTGTCGAGCGCCGCGTAGTCGGAGGGAACGCCCGTGATGCCGACGGTGTGGCCGCGCAGGTCGGCGACGCGCCGCAGCCCCGGGTCGATGGTCATGATCGAGTTGAGCGGCCGCGGGACGACGGCGGCGACGGCAACGACCGGCAGCTTCCGCGCCGCCGCGTAGAAGAGCTCCGGCTCGTACGACACCGCCAGATCGGTGCGCCCGACGGCGACGAGCTTGAGCGCCGCCGACGGGTCGGACGGCGAGCGGATCGCGACGTCGAGGCCGGCCTTCGCGAACAGCCCCTTGTCGCGCGCGTAGTAGAAGCCGACGTGGTCGGGGTTCGGCGTCCAGTCGAGCGTCAGCGTCAGGTGCCGCTGCTCGGCCGGCGCCGCGAGCACGGTCGACGCCGCCGCGGCGGCGACGCAGGCGGCGGCGACGATGGCGAGTGCCCGATGGGCGAGTGCCTCATGCATGGGAGACCTCCCGGTACCAGGGGATCGCGACCCGCTCGGCCGCGAGGACGAGCCCGTAGAGGGCGAGCGCGAGCGCCGCGAGGATGAGGACGCACGCGAAGATCGTCGGCGTCTCGAGCGACGCCTGCGACTGCAGCATCACGAAGCCGAGGCCCGCCGACGAGCCCGTCCACTCGCCGAAGACCGCGCCGACGGCGGCGTACGTGGCGGCGACGCGCGCGCCGGAGAAGACGAGCGGCAGCGCGCCTGGCAGCTCGACCCGCCGGAAGATCGCCCACCGGTCGGCGTGCAGCGTGCGCATCGTCTGAACGAGCTCGGCGTCGGTCGCGCGCAGACCGTCGACCGCGTTGACGACGATCGGGAAGAAGCAGACGACGGCGACGACCACGAGCTTCGGCGCCGTGCCGAAGCCGAGCAGGATCGCGAGGATCGGCGCGAGCAGCACCGTCGGCACCGTCTGCGAGAGGACGAGGATCGGCATCAGCGTCCGCCGCAGCACGGCCGACGCGTGCACGACGACCGCGAGCGCGAGCGCGACCGCGACGGCGAGCAGGTAGCCGAGCGCGATCTCGCGCACGGTCACGAGCGTCGCGTCGCCGAGCATCCCGGCGCGCTCCACGACCGCGGCGACGACCGCGGACGGCGCGGGGAAGACGTAGTCCGGCACGTCCGCGACGCGGACGACCGCCTCCCAGACGCCGACGGCGGCGGCGAGGAGCGCGAGCGGCGGGGCGAGCCGGCTCATTCGAGCGCCTCCAGCGCCCGCTCGCGGAGGTCGACGAACGCCGGGCTCGTGACGACCTCGCGCCGCGGGCCGCCGCGCGGGACGTCGACGTCGAAGGACGTGCGGACGCGGCCATCGGCCAGCACTGCGACGCGGTCGCAGAGGAGTAGCGCCTCCTCGACGTCGTGCGTGACGAGCAGCACCGTTCGGCGCTCCGTGCGGAGCGCCCCGTCGAGCCACTCCTGCAGCTCGGCGCGCGTGATCGCGTCGAGCGCCGCGAACGGCTCGTCGAGGAGCAGCACGTCCTTCTCTGCGAGCAGCGTCCGCAGGAACGCGACACGCTGCCGCATGCCGACTGAAAGCTGCGCCGGCCGCAGTCCCTCTGCGCCGGCGAGGCCGAAGCGCATGAAGAGCGGCGCCGCGCGGCGCCGCGCCGCAGAGCGACGCTCGCCGCGGTTCACGCGCGCGCTCGCCGCGTTGTCGAGCGCCGTCGCCCCCGGCAGCAGGCAGTCGCGCTGCGGCATCAGCGCGCAACGGGCGAGC